>NZ_JBATHX010000042.1:0-8937 GCF_049667265.1 Algibacter sp.
CAAAAGGCTCAAGGATTTTTTAATAAATCGATGAAATTGGCTAATAATGAAAACAAAAAGCGAGCTGTTGAAGAGCAAATTAAAGTCGCCGATTTTAAAAACGAATCCAATAATTATACCGATGAAATTGAATTAAGAAAAGAGGCTTTAAATACCATTAACGAAATTGAAACGGAGGCCGATTTAGATAATGAAAGTCCGTTAACACCGCAAAAACAAAACTATAAAATAGGAAACGCCTATGCCTCGCAAAGAGATTATGAAAATGCCATTCCGTATCTAGAAAAAAGTATTGAAGAGGCTGGTGGTAAGGCCGATTTAATAGTTCAAAAGGATGCCACAAGAAGACTTTCTGAAGTTTTCAGAGATGCTGGGCAATTTGATAAAGCATTATTAGCCTATCAAGATTATGTGGATTTGGTTGATAAATTGTATTCTAAAAAAGAACAAGAAATATCCCAGGCTGCCAGGTTTAGTAAAGATATTGTGAGTAAACAAAATCGCATTTCGAGCTTAGAAAGTGATAGAGAACTTTCCGAAAGTAAATATCAATTATCTGAGGAGCAAGCAAAACGCCAAAAACTGATAATTTATTCATTAATTGGTGGATTAATCTTGTTGCTTATTGCAGCATTCTTAATGTTTAAATACATCAAACAACAGCGTTTGGCTAATAATTTATTGGCATTAAAAAGTTTGCGAAGCCAAATGAATCCACATTTTATATTTAATGCCTTAAACTCAGTAAATAGTTTTATTGCTTCAAATGATGAGCGCACGGCAAATAAATATCTTACCGATTTTTCATTATTAATGCGTGCCGTTTTAGAAAATAGCGAAGAAGATTTTATTCCATTAGAAAAAGAAATAAAATTGATAGAACTCTATATTAAATTAGAACATTTCAGGTTTCAAGATAAATTTAATTACGCCATACATGTAGATGACAGTATTGCGATAAAAGACTTTGTAATTCCGCCCATGTTACTTCAACCTTATATTGAAAACGCTGTGTGGCATGGGTTGAGGTATAAAAAGAGCAAAGGGAAATTAGAAATAAACATTACTCAATCAGCACCTGATGAAATTAAAATTACCATTACTGATGATGGGATAGGACGTGAAAAATCAAAAGCCTTAAAAACTGAAAATCAGCAAAAGCAAAACTCAAAAGGTATGGGTAATATTAAAAAACGGGTATCTATTTTAAACGATATGTATAAGGATAAAGTAGATGTTTTTATTGATGATTTTCAAGAGGAAGAAGATGCCGGAACGAAGGTAGTTGTAACGCTTAAAAAGGATTAAAATGAGTTAGAAGTTAGGAGTTTGAAGCACAAACAAAGTTTGCTTCCTACTTCCAGCTTCGAGCTTCAAACTTATAAATATGAAACTAACCTCAATCATAGTTGAAGACGAAGAAACCAGCCGAGAAATTCTAAAAAATTATCTCAAAAAGTACTGTCCAAATGTTTCTGTTTTAGGCGAAGCAGCAAATGTGGAGGAAGCTCTGGTTTTAATTAGAAATAACGATTTAGATCTCGTATTTCTAGACGTAGAAATGCCCTATGGCAATGCCTTCGATTTGCTTGACAAGGTGGGCGACATAAATTTCGAAACCATTTTTGTAACAGCCTATAATCATTATGCTATCGATGCGTTAAACGCGCATGCCAGTTACTATTTAATGAAACCTATTTCAATTGATGAGCTTATAAAAGCTGTCGATTACGTTGCCGAAATAAAATCAAAAGAAGACGCGCTTCAAGACCAAATACTCGTGCCAAAAACAAATAGCGTAGCAGGAAAAATTACCATTCCGCAGTTAGACGGATTCGAAATACTTAACACCTCAGATATTCTTTATTGTAAAGCCGACGATAATTACACCGAGATTTACCTAAACAACAATAAAAGGAAAATAGTAAGCAAAACACTTAAATATTTCGAGGAAGCATTAACCAATTCAGGGTTTGCGCGTGTGCATAAATCCTATTTAGTTAATGTGAATGAAGTTGTAAAATACGTAAAAGGAAAGGGTGGAAGTGTGGTTTTAAGTAACGGAAAACAAGTAATGGTTTCAGCCTCAAAAAAATCAGATTTATTGGCTTACTTTAAATAGTGTATTCCTGCGAAGGCGGGAATCTCATAAATTGAAACAAAATTCATAATTTTACCATTAACAAAACGCTTTTCGAGCAAAGCAAGAAAAACAAATATTAACAAACCAAAAGGAACTCAAAATTAAGAGATTCCTTTTTTTAAAGGAAATATTTATGCCAGTAATAAAACCAGTTAGAGGCAACACGCCACAAATCCCAAACGATTGTTTCATAGCCGAAAACGCCACTATAGTGGGCGAAGTCACCATGGGAAGCCAATGTAGTGTTTGGTTTAGTGCCGTAGTTCGTGGCGATGTCAACTTCATCAAAATGGGCAATAAAGTCAATATTCAAGACGGCGCTGTTATTCATGGCACCTATCAAAAAAACGGAACAACCATTGGTAATAATGTTTCCATTGGGCATAATGCTTTGGTGCATGGCTGTACCATTCACGACAATGTTTTGGTGGGCATGGGCAGTATCATTATGGATGGCTGCATAATAGAAAGTAATAGCATTGTGGCAGCCGGCGCAGTCATTACGCAAAATACCATAGTCGAGTCCGGAAGTATATATGCAGGCGTTCCCGCTAAAAAAGTTAAAGATGTTAGCGAGGCCCATGTTTCAGGGCAAATAAACCGAATTGCCGATGCCTATATCAAATACTCAAGTTGGTTTAAGGAATGACTTGTCATCCTGAACTTGTTTCAGTTTCTCATTATCAATAGTTTTTTTTCTTTAGGGAGTTACCACAAGGGTAGGGTTTTCCGCTGCAATTTCTAACGCGGGCTGGTTTGCTAAAATCAGAATTTAGTCTGCAGTTTGCTTTCTAAATTTATTATTGATATTAGTTACCTTTGTCCTGTAAACTAAATTTTTTACAACATGCTGTTTCAAACTTTTCACAGTAACTCCATTTTTTGAGTTCAAAAAACCTCAAAAGCATCAAAAAACAACCTTTTTTAGTCTTTATTCATTCATTTTCAAATAAAAACCTTCTTTTTTTAGGATTTCCCATATTTTTTGTTATATTATTAATTACGTTTAATCTTAAAACCAAGTTTAAAATTTATGAGGCAATTAAAAATCACGAAGCAAGTTACCAACCGAGAATCTAAATCGCTAGACAAATATTTACAAGACATTAGTAAAATCCCTTTAATTACTGCCGAAGAAGAGGTAGAATTAGCACAGCGCATAAAAAAAGGCGACCAAAATGCCTTGGACACACTCACAAAGGCTAACTTAAGATTTGTGGTTTCTGTTGCAAAACAATATCAAAATCAAGGTTTAAAGCTGCCCGATTTAATAAATGAGGGTAATGCTGGACTTGTAAAAGCCGCACAGCGTTTTGATGAAACAAGAGGTTTTAAATTTATATCGTATGCTGTTTGGTGGATTCGTCAGTCTATTTTATCTGCTTTAGCTCAACAATCAAGAATAGTTAGATTGCCATTGAATAAAATTGGCTCGATAAGTAAAATAAATAAAGCCTATTCTTACCTAGAACAGGAAAATCAAAGACCCCCAAGTGCTCACGAAATTGCAAATACTTTAGATTTATCGATTAGCGATGTAAAGCAATCGATGAAAATTTCTGGAAGACACGTATCCATGGATGCGCCTTTTAAAGAAGGTGAAACTTCAAACTTGTATGATGTGGTTCAGGGACAGGAATCGCCTCGACCAGATGCTAAATTAATGAAAGACTCATTAAATCTAGAAGTTAATCGTGTTTTAGATACCTTATCTGAAAAAGAAGCTGAGGTTATTCGTCATTATTTTGGCATAAGTGTAAAATCGCCAAAAAGCCTTCAGGAAATTGGAGATGCTTTCGGATTAACACGAGAGCGCGTGCGCCAAATAAGAGAAAAAGGAATTCGAAAATTACGTCATGCTTCAAAAAATAAAGTCTTAAAAACTTATTTAGGATAAGCTATTAAACAAAGATTAAATTTATTAGGTTTTTATTTTTAAAAACCGCAAATTTGCAGACCATTTTAGGATTTAAGAAAAAGCACAAAATAAAAGCATATGTTAAAAATAATTGTTAAAGATGGTGAAAACATCGAGAGAGCATTAAAACGCTACAAAAGAAAGCACAGAAACATTAAAGTAATGCAAAACTTAAGGGACGGTCAATTTTTTACAAAACCTTCTGTAAAAAGACGTCGCGAAGTTCAAAAAGCAGCTTATATTCAAAATTTAAGAGACCAAGAGGATATTTAGTAGTCCTTTAATCTGAAAATTAATAAAAAAACCACGGACTTAAATGTCGTGGTTTTTTTTATACCTAAAGATTACTGTCTGTAATTTACTGGATTATCCTCGTAAAAATTTTCAAAAGTCTTATCTGTGGTATAATTATCTTTTAAAACTTTAAAAGTCATTATTACCACTAAAACTTGTCCTAAACACATGGTGTAGAATACCCATGTAAAAGCCATATTCATGGCCGCCATTACCGTTAGCATCACCAACAAAAATGTAGTAACTGCAACATAAAACATTACTGGAATTTTCATTTTTTAATTACAAGTTACTAAATAACAATAAATTACTTTTAGTCAATCTTGTTAAAAATTCTTTAAAATTAAAGAATGGAAAGTTGGACCACTAGCCCCTCATTAGATCGAATATTAAAAACCGTATCATCTTCAAAAATGAGATATTGCCCTTTAATACCAACGAGTTTTCCCGAAAACTGATGTTCTTTTTCAATATTTAAACTTTTAGGTTTTTCAGGATACTTTATAACGGGAAAATCGATATTTGTTTCTTTATTATTTTCAATAAAATAAGCTTTAGCTTCATCAGGAATATATTGTTTCAAACGATCTCTCCAAGCTTCTAAACTTTCGTCTACAACATCATTCTTAAGCATTTTACGCCAATTGGTTTTATCGGCTACGTGATCTTTTAACGCGATTTCCGTTATACCTGCCAAATACCTGTTAGGAACTTCAACAATTTCAATAGCTTCATGTGCGCCTTGATCAATCCACCGCGTTGGTACTTGGGTTTTTCTAGTAACACCTACTTTCACATTGCTTGAGTTCGCTAAATACACAATGTGTGGTTGCAATTGCACTTTCTTTTCGTAAGCCAAATCGCGGTCTTCCTTATCTAAATGTGCGGTGCTTAATTCAGGGCGCATTATCCAATCGGCTGCCTGAGGAATTTCAAAAAAGCAACTTTTACAAAAACCTTGCCTGAAAATAGGTTTGTCTAATCCGCAGTTTAAACATTGGTGTTTTACAAACTGAATGGTTACATTTTTATTCAATAATTGATTCATATTTAAAAAATCATTCTCAAAAACAAGATAGTATTGGATAGGGCTTTCAAACTCGGTTTCCATTTTTGTTAAAACACCTTGGTAGGTCATAAAAAAAAGTATTATTTTTAGAAAAATAAAGATAGGATAAATATGCCAATTCCCTTAGTCAATTCTATTGCATCATGGTTTTTAAAAAAACGATTTCATCAGATTGAATTGTTTTTAAAATATCCGAATGAAGTTCAGAATGAGTTGCTTTTTACGTTAATAGATTTTGCTAAAAATACAGAATTTGGCCAGCAATATGATTTTGCATCCATTAAAGATTATAAAACTTTTGCTGAGCGTGTTCCAATAAAAAACTATGAAGGTTGGCAAGATACCATTGAGCGTTCTAGAAGAGGAGAAAATAATATTTTTTGGCCAACGCCTATAAAATGGTTTGCAAAATCAAGCGGTACAACAAGTGGGAAAAGTAAATTTATTCCTGTTAGTGAAGAGTCGCTTGAAGATTGTCATTATGCCGCTAGCAAAGATTTGTTGTGTATGTATTTAAACAACAATGAGGACTCTCAATTGTTTACTGGAAAAAGTTTACGCCTTGGTGGCAGTAAAGAATTGTATAAAGAAAACGGGACGGCATTTGGAGATTTATCAGCTATTTTAATCGACAATATGCCTTTTTGGGCAGAGTTTAGTAGCACGCCAGGCAGCAAAGTTTCATTAATGAGCGATTGGGAACATAAAATGCAAGCCATTGTAGATGAAACCATCAATGAAAATGTTACCAGCTTAGCAGGAGTGCCATCTTGGATGTTGGTTTTATTAAATAATGTTTTGGAAACTACAGGAAAAGATAATTTGCATGATGTTTGGCCAAATCTAGAAGCCTATTTTCATGGAGGTGTTAGTTTTACACCTTATATAGATCAGTATAAAAAAATATTGCCCAAAAAGGATTTTCAGTATTACGAAACCTATAATGCTTCAGAAGGATTTTTTGCTATTCAAGACCAAAATAATTCATCTGAATTATTACTTATGCTCGATTATGGTATTTTTTACGAGTTTATCCCAATGGATGTGTATGCCACTTCTGAAGAAAAAGCCATTCCGCTTAGCGAAGTAAGATTAAATAAAAACTACGCAGTAATTATTACTACCAATGCAGGGTTATGGCGGTATAAAATTGGAGATACTATTAGGTTTACTTCATTAAATCCTTACAGAATAAAAATTTCTGGTAGAACGAAGCATCATATCAATGTTTTTGGCGAAGAATTAATTATTGAAAATGCTGAAGACGCTCTTAAAAAAGTTTGTAAACGAACAAAAGCAGAAATTGTTGACTTTACAGCCGCCCCCATTTTTATGAAGGGGAAAGAAAAGGGCGCGCATGAATGGTTGATTGAATTTAAAACACCTCCAAAAGATATTGACTATTTTAATGAATTATTAGATAATGCTTTAAAAGCATTAAATTCTGATTATGAAGCAAAACGTTATAACAACATAACATTAAACAAGCCAAAAATAAACATTGCTAGAACCCAATTATTCCATGATTGGCTAAAACAGAATGACAAATTGGGCGGACAACATAAAGTTCCAAGGCTTTCTAATACCAGAAATTATTTAGACGCCTTATTGAAATTAAACTCATAAATAGTTGTCATAAACCCCTCTAGAACTCGGTTAGTTTGGAATGGTTACCGTGAATCAAAATCATTGATGGATTGTAAAAATAATTGTCCTGATAAAGATTTACAGGCTCACAGGCGCGTTGAGTTTGTAATTGTAGAATAAGCAAATTATACCGTTTAAAAGTAACGAATTCGATTAAGTGTAACAGAAAAGTTTTTTAAACGAGTATTTCGTCTTATAGTCTAAAAGCGCATAAAGTGACTTTGTGCTACTGATTATTAAGTATACTTTTACCTCAGATTTAAAACAGACATAACTAGATTTATATAGATATCCATTATTAATTAATTATCCAATCAAAAAAAACCACGCTATTCAGCGTGGTTTTTTAATATATAAAATTTAAACTTTTACGAAACTGCCTTCAGTTTCTTTAAAGTTGTTTTTGATAATTTATCTTCAGCATAAGGTTTAGTAACATTTAATTTTTTCTCATTACCACTTGGAAGTTCAAACATAGCATCAGTTAAAATCTCTTCACAAAGTGAACGCAAGCCTCTTGCTCCTAGTTTATATTCGATTGCTTTACCAACGATAAAATCTAATGCGCCATCTGTAATAGAAAAATCTATATCATCCATTTCAAACAACTTTTTGTATTGTTTTATAATGGCATTTTTAGGTTCCGTTAAAATAGCTCTTAAAGTTTCTGCATCCAACGGATCCATATAAGTTAAAACTGGTAAACGACCAATGATTTCAGGAATTAACCCAAAGTCTTTTAAATCTTTTGGAATTATGTACTGTAATAAATTACTATGATCGACATTCTCATCAGACATTGAAGCGCTATAACCTACAGCTTGCATATTTAATCGTTTTGAAATATGTCTTTCAATACCATCAAATGCACCACCTGCAATAAATAAAATATTTTCGGTATTTACTTCAATAAATTTTTGGTCTGGATGTTTACGTCCTCCCTTAGGTGGCACATTAACAACGGTTCCTTCCAAAAGTTTTAATAACGCTTGTTGTACACCTTCACCAGAAACATCTCTAGTTATTGATGGGTTATCACTCTTTCGGGCAATTTTATCAATTTCATCAATAAACACAATGCCTTTTTCAGCTTTTTCTAAGTTATAGTCAGCAGCTTGTAACAAGCGTGTTAAAATGCTTTCTACATCTTCACCAACATAACCAGCTTCGGTTAAAACCGTAGCATCAACAATAGCTAAAGGTACATTTAACATTTTAGCAATAGTTTTCGCCATTAATGTTTTACCTGTACCAGTTTGTCCAACCATTATGATATTACTTTTTTGAATATCAATATCATCTTTCGATGGTGGTTGTAATAAACGTTTATAATGATTATAAACAGCAACAGACATAACCTTTTTGGTTGCGACTTGTCCTATAATATACTCGTCTAGAAATGTTTTAATTTGTTGGGGTTTACGAAGCTTTAACTCCGCAGAAAGATCACTACTATCACTTTGTTTAGATTCTTCAAGCACAATACCATGTGCTTGCTCAATACATCTATCACAAATGTGAGCATCTAGACCTGCTATTAACAAGTTTGTTTCAGGTTTTTTACGACCGCAAAACGAACATTCTAATTCTTCCTTTGCCATTAATCTTACCTATTTTTGGGGTGAATTGTTTTAAATACCTGTAAAACAATTCATTAAAATTACAAATAAATTATTTACGAGCCAAAATTTCGTCAATCATACCGTATTCTTTAGCCTTATCAGCCTTCATCCAATAGTCTCTATCACTATCTTCATACACTTTGTCGTAATCCTGCCCTGAATGCTTACTAATAATTTTATAAAGTTCTTCCTTTAAAATTAAAATCTCTCTAGCAGTAATCTCAATATCACTAGCTTGTCCTTG
>NZ_JBATHX010000043.1:0-10489 GCF_049667265.1 Algibacter sp.
ACACCAAAGTGGTTTATGCTAAATACTACTAGAAGTATTATTTAATAGATAAAAAAACTCAGCAAAGTTTAATTTTAGCTGAGTTTTTTATTTTATATAATTCAATATGATTCGACCTAATTTTCAATCGAAAAGTTAAGCATCCAATCAATCCATTCAATATTACTGAAAACCTTAGCATTTCCTTGTGCATGATTAGCGCCAGCAAAAGCAATATACTTTACATTTTTATTGCCAGCAGCTTTTAAGAGTGTGACCATATTTTTTACAGACGCTACATTTTTGCCATCTTCACCACCTACCATTCCGAATACCGGAAAATTAGCAAGTTTTGCAAAATCATCACTTTCTGAAACACCGCTAAATCCTGCTGGAGCAGCAGCTGCAAATCGTTCTGGTGAATCTAATATCCAATCCCAAGTACCTAATCCTCCCATACTATGCCCCATGAGGTATATTCGACTTGAATCTATTTCAGGATAATTTTTAAGTATGTAATCAAGCATTACATTTAGCGTTTTAGGATTCCACTTTTCAAAAGTATTGGGTTCTAAAAGAATGAGCTCTTTATGAGCTAATTCGACAAGTGATAAGCCTTTAACTTCGGAAGAACGCTTAAGTTGCTCTTCAATAGTCCATGTTTTTCCACCTGCGCCATGCAAAGAAATAAGCAGAGGTAGTTTTTCTTTGGTTTGATTTTTAGGAAATGCCATAAAAGCTGTTTTCTTCAAATCACCTAATTCAGATTGCAAGTCTTCTGGCCAATTTATAAGCCTTACTTCCATATTTTTGAAGCGGCTATTAATATCATCCAACGTCTTCTCTATGTTTGAATGCTGCGAAAAACTTATTAACGTAAAAAAGGTAAATATGATTAGAATTAGGTTTTTCATCGCTTCAATGTTTTTAATTAAATTATAGATATTCTGATACTTTCAAATAAATTCGACTATTGCTTTCTGCTCTTTTTATTTCGATGTTATACCAATAAAACCATTAAGCTCATGGCGCCATGTGCCCCAACTACTAAACATTGCTCAATATCCGCCGTTTTTGAAGGTCCAGATATAAAAACACCAAAATCTCTATCTCTCTTGTTAATTAAATCATAAGCTTGCAACATGTGCAAGCACAACTTGTTTTTATCAAGTATAATAACCAAATCATTTGTAATAAAAGGAAGGGCACGTACTAAACTATTATTCGCGGTTACCCAAATAGCCCCATTTTCAGAAACTCCAAGCTCGCCTTCAACTATGGCCAGATCGATAGCTTCAAGAGTATGAGGATCTGTTTCTTTAGAAACAGGAACGGTGCCTAAGGTAGATTTAGTGGTTGCAGAAACTATATGTTTAGCTTTTTGATAATTTGTGCTAATTTCTTTGTCAATAGTACTTATATCAACTTCTTTTACAATACCGCCAACCAAAGCCATGTTGCTTTTAAAAGTTGCTAGTAAATCAATCGTTTCAGCAAAAGCATCTTGATTTATGGTGGGCATTGGTAATGCCTCTGGCTTATTATTTTTTACAGCATTTAATATGGCTTCTCTACTCATTTTTATTTCGTTTTTTATACCATTCATCAAAACTTTCGTTTTTTATTTCAGGTAAATCTCTAGCTTTCCCCCAAGCATTTAACTTGTTATAAATCATAAATCGTGGTGCATGTTTTAACGCAAATCTCGCCGATTTCCCCGCCATTTTATATAATTTGGGATTTGATAAAACAACACCAGCTGTTTTTAAAATAGATTTTTTTATTATGGGCTGTTTTTCTTCTTGAACAATAACTTGTCGCCATTTATAAAGTTGCTCGTGGATATTAATTTTTACAGGACACACATTGGAACAAGAACCACACAAGGTTGACGCAAATGGCAATGAACTGTGTTTTTTCAAATCTTTTCCTGGTGACAAAATAGAGCCAATTGGCCCGGGAATAGTATAATCGTAGCTGTGTCCGCCACTTCTTCTGTAAATTGGACAAGTATTCATACAAGCACCACAACGGATACAATGTAAGGATGCTCTAAAATCTTCTCTACTTAATTGTTCTGTTCTGCCGTTATCAACAATTATAATATGCATTTCTTTGCCATCATCTGGTTTATTAAAATGCGAAGAATAAGTCGTTATAGGTTGTCCTGTTGCACTTCTAGCTAATAATCTAAGAAATACACCTAAATGTTTTTCTTGAGGTATAATTTTTTCAATACCCATACAAGCAATGTGGGCTTTTGCTAAATGCACACCCATATCGGCATTACCTTCATTGGTGCACACTACAAAACCACCGGATTCCGCCACCGCAAAATTAACTCCTGTAATAGCAACATCTGCATTTAGAAATTTATCTCTTAAGTGTTTTCTAGCTTCACTAACTAAATATTCAGGATTCCCACCGCTCGGTTTTGTGTGTAAATGTTCCTGGAATAACACATCAACTTCTTCTTTTGTTTTGTGTATTGCAGGAAGCACGATATGACTTGGTGGCTCTTCTGCTAATTGCACTATACGTTCACCCAAATCGGTATCAACTACTTCAATACCTTTTTCTTCTAGGAATGGGTTTAAGTGACATTCCTCGGTAAGCATCGATTTACTTTTTACAACTTTTTTAGCATTGTGTTTTTCTAAAATAGAATTAACAATGTTATTGTGATCTTCAGCGTTTGATGCCCAATGAACATGAACGCCATTTTTTTTTGCATTGGTTTCAAACTCTACGAGATAGTCATCTAAGTTTGATAAAACATTAGCTTTAATTGCAGAACCAAGTTCTCTTAAATATTCCCAACCCTTTACGTTATGGGCCGATTTATCTCGTTTCTCTCTAACATACCACAAGGCTTTATCATGCCAATTAACCTTAGCTTCATCTTTGTTGAATTCCGTTGCTTTTTGCGCGTGACCCATAATTTACAAACTATTATTTAGTATTTCAGCAATATGCATCACCCTAAGTGGTTGTTTATTTCTATTTACTAAGCCTTCTAAATGCATTAAACAAGAATGATCTGCACCTGTAATAACTTCAACATCACTATCTATATGATCTTGAACACGATCTTTTCCCATTTTTGTAGAAATAGCTTCTTCAAAAACAGCAAAAGTTCCTCCAAAACCACAACATTCATCTTTTCTGTTTAAAGTCATTAGTTCTAGTCCCTTAACATTATTCAATAAAGATTCCTCGGTTGAATACTGTGCACCCATAACTTCTGAGCACGACCCTAGTTTTAATCCTCTTAAACCATGGCAACTTTTGTGTAAACCTACTTTATGTGGAAATGAAACACCAACATCAGTTATGCCTAAAATTTTCACAATAAATTCACATAACTCATAAGCATTAGCTCTTACACGTTGTACTTCGGGCGTTTGTTCTATTATGTCAAAATGATGTTTTACGTGATAAATACAGCTCCCCGAAGGACCTACAATGTAATCATAAGCTTTAAAATTTTTTACAAATAAATTACAGATGCCTTTAGAGTCTTGTTCATAGCCCGAATTACCTAGAGGTTGTCCACAACAAGTTTGTCCCTGCGGATAGTCTACTTCAACGCCCAATTTTTCTAATAATTCAATGGTGGCTATACCAACTTGAGGGTATAATTGATTAACATAGCAAGGTATAAATAGGCCTACTTTTATTGTTTTCTTTTCCATTTATATAATTAAAGTCTAACTTAAGATAAAAATAATTGAATATAAGGCTTTATCTGTCCTGTTCTAACCTGCATTTTGGTTTAAGGTACAGTTAACGATAATCAATTATTAAAATTAAAGTCTCAATTATTTATTAGGTTTTAGTTATTTTAGAAGCTTTAATAAGCAGTATAGTACAGGATAGAGTTGTAGGATTGAGACTCTACATTTGGATTTAGCATTTGCTAACGGAAATGCAATGATATTAAAATTTTACAATCACAAACAACTAAACCAACTAGTATGATCCAACACAACATTGAAGACGATTATGAAGAATTAGCATTAGGCGAATTTGAAAGGACCCCTGTACCTGCATCAAGATTAAAAGGATGGAAATCATTTTTAGGAATGTTTGCAGGTGAACACGCTGCTGGTACTGAATTTATGATTGGTCCATTGTTTTTAGCTGCAGGAGCCAGTTTGAAAGATTTGATATTAGGGTTATTTATTGGTAATGTACTTGCTATACTTACCTGGAGATATATAGTAGCTCCGATAGCAGTATCAAAAAAACTTACCTTATATTATCAATTAGAGAAAATTGCAGGAAAGCATCTTGTAAAGGTGTATAATGTAGTGAATGGGGTACTTTTTTGCTTTTTAGCTGGAGCCATGATTACGGTTTCTGCTAGTGCTGTTGGAATCCCCTTTGGAATACGTTTTTCTGTTCCTGATAGTATTTTTGGTTTAAGTAGTGCTGCTTTTTCAGGAATTGTTATTGTAGTAGGTTTAGTAATGGCAATTGTCGCTGCTGCTGGTTACAATACGGTTTCTAAATTTGCCAACATTGCTGCACCTTGGATGATTATTGTTTTTGCTGCTTGTGGTATTTCTGCAGTATCTCAAATGGAAGTTGATTCATGGAAAAGTCTACTAACAGAATGGGATCAAGGAATAAGTGTGGTACAGTCAATTAATGGTAAGGTAGATTTTGGTTTTTGGAAAATAGTAATTTTCGCTTGGCTATGTAATGCAGCTATGCATTTCGGAATGTCTGATTTGAGTATTATGCGTTTTGCTAAGGATAGTCGTGCAGGATGGGGCCCTTCTATAGGGATGTTTTTAGGGCATTATATGGCATGGATTTGTGCCTCATTAATGCTAGCAGCCCAAATTAAATTAACAGGCGATATTTCTGCTAATCCGGGTGCTTTAGCTTGGAGTGTTGTGGGTTGGACAGGTATCATTTGTGTAATTATTGCAGGCTGGACAACGGCAAACCCTACTATTTATAGAGCAGGACTTGCTTTTCAAAGTTTGTTTTCTTCCAAAGCAAAGCCATATTCTGGTGTGATTTTGGCGGGTGTTGTAGCAACAATAGCTGGTATTTTCCCTTCGCTATCAAGTAAACTGCTTGATTTTGTGGGCTTATATGGTACTATTCTAGGTCCTATGGGAGGGGTTATTTTTGTTAACCACTATCTAGCAAAGAAAATGAATTTTACGGAAGACTATGCAGATGAAAAAGGTTCTAGTTTTAATATAGCTGTTTTATTAGCTTGGACTATTCCTGTTGCTTTTGGGTTATACTTTATCTTCGCAAAAGGTTTATTTCCTGCTTATGCAGTAATACCTTGTTGGATTGCGTCCAGTGTGTTATATGTACTTATAATGAAACTTCAAAAATCTTAAATTATGAAAATATTAAAATTAATTAGTGGTTTGTCAATAGGTGTTTTGATACTGCTAGTAGGCATACTTTCATTTAAAGGTATAATAGAAGAAGCCAATATGAAAACGTTTATGTTAATAGGAACCATCTTATGGTTCGTTACTACACCTTTCTGGCTAAAAGAAGATGAATAATTTTAAATACGAGGTGTTTTTTTAAATCTATATTACGCAAGTGTTCTTTGATTATTAATGACATTAGATTACTAAAAATATAGAATAAGATAAAAAATTAAGCGGAACAGTTAAATGAATTATTACTTAGGATTAGATATAGGAAGTTCTTCAATAAAAGCAGCATTAGTAGAAACTGAAACTGGCAAAAGCTTAGGTGTTGTGCAAGAACCTCAAGAAGAAATGAGTATGCACGCCCAAAAAAATGGTTGGGCAGAACAAGATCCAAACGAATGGTGGCTGCATATTTGCAAGGCTATTTCAAGTTTAAAAAAACAACATCATATTGGTAGTGCCCAAATTAAAGGTATTGGTATTTCTTATCAAATGCACGGTTTGGTTGTTGTAGATAACGAAGGAAACCCACTTAGAAAAAGTATCATTTGGTGCGATAGTAGAGCGGTTGAGATTGGCAATAAAGCCTTTGAAACCATCGGACAAGAAAAATGCGCATCTCAGTTATTAAATTCACCAGCAAATTTAACCGCTTCAAAATTAAAATGGGTAAAAGATAATGAACCTGATATTTACAAAAAGATTCACAAGTTCATGTTACCAGGCGATTATATTGCGTATAAGTTCTCAAATACAATCAACACCACTATTTCAGGATTGTCAGAAGGTGTTTTTTGGGATTTCAAAAATAATAGTATCGCAAATTTTCTACTAGAACATTATGGCATAGACAATGGATTGGTTCCAGATATTGTGGATACATTTGGTAAGCAATCTTTTGTAGATAAAAAAGGCGAAGCAGAAAGCGGTATCCTAGCCGGAACACCTATTTTTTACAGAGCAGGAGATCAACCTAATAACGCCCTGTCATTAAACGTATTTAATCCAGGCGAAGTAGCGGCCACGGGTGGTACTTCAGGCGTTGTGTATGCCGTAACCGATAGTTTGTCTGCCAAAGAAAGTTCTCGGGTCAACAATTTTGCACACGTCAATTATCAACAAGGTTCAAATCCAAGAATAGGCAAACTCTTATGCATTAATGGCGCAGGTATCCAGTACCGTTGGCTATTAAATAACTTAGCGGTAAACTCCTATGAAGAGATGAATAATCTAGCAGCTGAAATTCCAATTGGCTCAGACGGCGTTTGCTTAATTCCTTTCGGAAATGGTGCCGAACGCATGTTAAACAATAAAGACATAGGCACACGCATCGTCAACCTAAACTTAAATAACCATCACAAAGGTCATTTGTGTAGAGCAGCGCTCGAAGGCATTGCGTTTTCATTTGTATACGGTATGGAAATCATGAAATCCGACGATATAAAACCAACCGTCATTCGTGCCGGAAACGATAATTTATTCCGTTCAGAAATATTTGCCAACACGGTAGCCACCTTAATAGAGCAAGAAATAGAAATTTACAATACAACGGGCGCCATAGGAGCGGCAAGAGCAGCTAATTTGCATAAAGGCGATTTTAAGGCTTTTGGAAAAGTCATTATGGATAACGACCATGTCATGACATTCAAACCACTTAAAAACAAACAACCTTATATAGAAGGATATAAAAAATGGAAAAAAGAGTTAGAACACATTTTAAGTAAATAGCTTTTGGGCGTTACCCAAGGGTCGGGCTATCCGTTACAAGTCCTCGGTCGTGCCTCCCTGTGGGCTTTCCACTACTATCCCTAACGCAGTATAGAACAAGAATTAAATAAAATAAATAAATAAACGATTAAATATTTCATCATGGCAAGTAAAGAATACTTTAAAGGCATAAAAAAAATAAAATTCGAAGGTAAGGAATCAAATAATCCATTAGCATTTAAATACTACAACCCAGAGCAAGTAGTTGCGGGAAAAACCATGAAAGACTGGTTTAAATTCTCAGTAGCTTACTGGCACACGTTCTGTGGTCAAGGTTCAGATCCATTCGGACCAGGAACTCAAAACTTTGCCTGGGATCAGTCTTCAGACCCTATTCAAGCCGCAAAAGATAAAGCAGATGCAGCATTCGAATTTATTGGTAAAATGGGCTTCGATTATTTCTGTTTTCACGATTTCGATTTAATTCAAGAAGGTGCAACCTTTGCAGAATCAGAACAGCGATTAGCCATCATTACAGATTATATAAAAGCTAAGCAAGCCGAAAGTGGTGTAAAACTATTATGGGGAACAGCTAACTGTTTTTCAAACCCACGTTACATGAATGGGGCCGCAACAAATCCAGATTTTGATGTGGTTGCTAGAGCCGGAGGGCAAATAAAATTAGCCTTAGATGCCACTATAAAATTAGGTGGCGAAAACTATGTGTTTTGGGGTGGTCGTGAAGGTTACATGTCTTTACTAAACACCGATATGGGACGCGAGTTAGACCACATGGGCCAGTTTTTAGGTATGGCAAGAGATTATGCAAGAGCTCAAGGATTTAAAGGTAATTTCTTTATTGAGCCTAAGCCTATGGAGCCATCAAAACACCAATATGATTTTGATACAGCAACCGCCATTGGTTTCTTAAAAGAGTATGGTTTAGATAAAGATTTCAAAATAAATATTGAAGTAAACCATGCTACATTAGCACAACACACCTTTCAGCATGAAATAGAAACAGCAGCCAAAGCAGGTATGCTTGGAAGTTTAGATGCTAACCGCGGCGATTACCAAAACGGTTGGGATACCGATCAGTTTCCTAATAATATTCAAGAAACTACCGAGGCCATGCTTGTATTCTTAAAAGCAGGTGGTTTGCAAGGTGGTGGTGTTAATTTTGATGCTAAAATCAGAAGAAACTCTACAGATTTAGACGATGTATTTCATGCACATATTGGTGGTGCGGATACTTTTGCAAGAGCCTTGCTAATTGCAGATAAAATCATAACTTCATCGCCTTATGAGAAATTGAGAAAAGAGCGTTATAGTTCATTCGATTCTGGAAAAGGAAAAGATTTTGAAAACGGTAAATTAACGTTGCAAGATTTATACAAAATAGCTCAAGAAAATGGCGAGTTACAGTTAAAAAGTGGTAAACAAGAATTATTCGAAAATATTATAAATCAATACATTTAGGGAGTTAAATTGGCAGCTCTTAAAGAAATATCACTAACATTTAAAACTTATTATTTTGAAAACTGAAGAAAAGGTAAATAAATTATATGTCATCGGAATAACTTTAGTTGCAACTTTAGGAGGATTTCTTTTTGGGTTTGACAGCGGCGTAATAAATGGTACCGTTAAAGGGCTAGAAATAGCTTTTGATGCTCAAAATATTGGCAGCGGTTTTAATGTTGCTTCCATGCTTTTAGGTTGCGCTGTAGGTGCATTTTTTGCAGGTAAATTAGCCGATTTATATGGTAGAAGATCCATGCTTATTATGGCTTCTATATTGTTTATCATATCTGCATGGGGATCTGGAATTTCCACAACTTCAGTTGAGTTTATTGTCTATAGAATTCTTGGAGGTTTAGGCGTAGGAGCAGCTTCCGTAATGGCTCCTGCCTATATTAGTGAGATAGCCCCAGCTAAATATCGAGGCGCATTAGCCACGACGCAACAGATTGCAATTATTGCGGGTTTATTTTTCTCCTTTTTGAGTAATTATAAACTGGCAGATATTTCAGGTTCAGCTCTCAATATTTTGTGGATGGATTATGAAACCTGGCGTTGGATGTTTTGGATAGAATTAATTCCTGCCGTTATTTTCTTTTTTGCTTTGTTATTTATACCTGAAAGCCCTCGTTATCTTGTTGCGAAAAACCATAAAGAAAAGGCATTGCAAGTAATGAGTAAGCTTTATGGTTCACTTACTGGAGAACGCAAAGTACATGAAATTGATGCTTCATTGGCTACAGATCGCCACAAACCACGTTTTTCGGATCTGTATGACAAAACTTTAGGAAGAATAAAACCCATTGTATGGGTAGGTGTTGGACTTGCGGCGTTTCAACAATTTGTTGGTATAAATGTAGTCTTCTATTATGGTGCAGTACTTTGGCAAGCTGTTGGTTTTGATGAAAGTGATGCCTTATTAATTAATGTAATTTCGGGCGCGTTGAGTATTGCCGGTGTGTTATTATCGCTGGTTTTAGTTGATAAAATTGGCAGAAAGCCAATCCTTATGATTGGTTCGATAGGAATGAGTGTTACTTTGGCACTAGTAGTCTATGCTTTTTCCACAGGATCTCTTGAAGTAAGTCTGGCAAGCGGACAAGAGACTTTGAAGCTAAGCGATAACATGGGGATGTTAGCTCTAATTGCTGCCAATGCTTATGTGATGCTGTTTAACTTCTCATGGGGACCAGTTATGTGGGTGATGTTAGGAGAAATGTTCCCTAATCAAATTAGGGGCCTAGGTTTAGCGATAGCTGGAATATCACAATGGGGAGCGAATTTCATAGTCACTTTAACTTTCCCTATGCTACTCGGATCGATGGGACTAGCGTTTGCATATAGTCTTTATACAATAGGAGCTATACTTTCAGTATATTTTGTTTATAAATTTGTTTATGAAACTAAAGGCCTTGAGTTAGAGGAAATTGATAAGATTTGGAAAAAGTAGCCTCCTGTCAATTGATTTGGAGTTTAGAATCGTAGTATGACCATTGATAAAAACAAGTATGGATTAACGGCAGATGGCAAATCTGTAGATATTTACACTTTAAAAAATTCCAACGGAATAGAAGTCAGTATCATCACTTATGGCGGTATAATTACATCAATAAAAACACCAAATAAAAAAGGTTTCATAGAAAATATTGTTTTAGGCTATGATTCACTTCAGGATTATATAAAAGATAAATCTTATTTAGGAGCAATTATTGGGCCTTATGCAAACCGTATTGCAAAAAGTCAATTTACTTTAGACGGAAACCTTTATAATTTAGAAAAAAACGACGGACCAAATAATTTACATAGTGGTCCAAATGGGTTTGATAAAGTCCTGTGGAATGCTTCAACTAAAATAAATAAAAACGACC
>NZ_JBATHX010000044.1:0-3588 GCF_049667265.1 Algibacter sp.
CATCACGATATTCCCACAATGGAAAAAGTTTTTGAATTATTATTCCCAGCTGACGAACAGAAATTCCTCGAATCAACTAATGAAGGTGTAAGAAAACCAATGTCTTGGTTCTAAAATAACTATTGCCAACAATGGCTATAAGTAATTGCTTGTTCTCGCCTACTTCTGAAAATCCTCACGGATTTTCAGTTGGGTGTGTACTTGCAAAATTAAGTGCTAAACCACGCAACTACTCATAGCCGAGACCGTTAAACGAACCTCTCCAAAAACAAAACAACCTACAATCTAAAAAAGACATTGGCAAATAGTTGCGTTAGGCCTGCCTGCCGGCAGGCAGGCTCGACCCTTGTGGTAACCTTGCTTCCTGCAGGCAGGCGCCCAAATACTATTCTTCTACTAAACCGTCTTCGTTATATTCTTGATACAAGAAATGATTGTATGGAAAACGCGTGACATGGATTTCGCGAACCTCATCATAAACACGTTTTTTGAAATCTTCTAAATTTTCTTTGTTCAACGCCGAAATAAATAAAGCGTTGTTACCCACTTTATTCATCCAGGTGCTTTTCCATTCTTCTAGAGAATTGTGTTTTTCGGTGCGTTCGGTTTCTAAATCATCATCATCTAGCGGTTCAGCTTTATAGGCATCAATTTTATTGAATACCATTATGGTTGGTTTATCGCCACTTTTAATTTCGCCTAACACTTTTTCTACAGAAGCAATATGCTCCTCGAAATTTGGATGCGAAATATCAACTACATGAAGCAGTAAATCGGCTTCACGTACCTCATCAAGGGTGCTTTTAAAACTATCTACCAATTGTGTTGGCAGTTTTCTGATAAACCCAACAGTATCACTTAGTAAAAACGGCAGATTTTGAATCACCACTTTTCTAACGGTAGTATCTAGCGTTGCAAATAGTTTGTTTTCGGCAAAAACGTCGCTTTTACTAATGACATTCATGAGCGTAGATTTCCCAACATTGGTATATCCAACTAGCGCCACGCGAACCATTTTACCTCGGTTACCACGTTGCACGGCCATTTGCTTATCAATGGTTTTAATACGCTCTTTTAGTAAGGCTATTTTATCGCGTACAATACGTCTATCTGTTTCAATTTCGGTTTCACCAGGACCGCGCATGCCTATTCCCCCTTTTTGGCGTTCAAGGTGTGTCCACATACCTCTTAATCGCGGCAGTAAATATTCGCATTGCGCCAATTCTACTTGCGTTCTTGCGTAACTTGTTTGGGCGCGTTGGGCAAAAATATCGAGTATTAAATTGGTTCTATCTAAAACTTTTACGTTAAGAATTTTACTAATATTTCGTTCTTGCGCAGACGATAATTCATCATCAAAAATTGCGGTACTTATGTCATGTTCCTCAATAAATTGACGCACATCCTCCATTTTCCCCTTTCCTATAAAGGTTTTAGGGTTTGGCATGTCCATTTTTTGAGTAAAACGTTTTACTGCATAACCGCCAGCTGTAAAGGTTAAAAACTCCAGCTCATCTAAATATTCTTTAGATTTTTCTTCGTTTTGTTCTTTAGTAATGACGCCAATTAAAACAGCTCTTTCTAGACTAACATCTTTCTTTTCTATCATGTTACAAAGTTACATAATTGAACTGATTATTATTTTAATATTTTTAATCCTATTTTTGACCCATGACAGAAGCTTTTGAAGATATTCCCGTTCGAGATGACATGCAAACCGTAGCGTTTTATAATGTTGAAAATTTATTCGATTTAAAAAACAACAGACTTAAACATGATAATGATTTTCTGCCAGGATCGGTTAAAAATTGGACTCCAAAACGCTATCAAAACAAATTACGAAAACTGGGTTATGCCATTTCAAATATTGGACAGCGCGAAACAGGAAAGCATCCTGCCTTAGTAGGTTTAGCAGAAGTTGAAAATGCTATTGTTATTAAAGATTTATTAGCATCGAAACATTTAGAAAACTGTCATTACGATTTTGTACATTTTAATTCGCCAGATGAGCGCGGCATTGATGTAGCCCTTTTGTACGATACTACAGTTTTTAAAGTATCGCATTCTGAGGCTTTTGAAGTAAGACTTACTGATGCCGATGGAACTCCAGATTATACTCGAGACGTTTTGTTAGTTTCTGGAATTTTAGAAGGTGAAAAAATACATGTTATTGTAAATCATTGGTCGTCTAGACGTGAAGGTGAAAAGGAAACGGAAGTGAAACGTTTGGCTTCATCTGAAAAAGTGAGTGCTATTATTGACTCATTAAAAAAGGAAGATGAACACACAAAAATTATGGTGTTGGGCGATTTTAATGACACACCACAAAATAGTAGCCTAAAACGCTTGGTTGATAACCATAGCCTTTTTAACCCTATGGAAACATTACGATCTTTTACTCGTGGTTCTGTTAAACACCAACGACAATGGTTTATATTTGATCAGATATTAGTGTCTACCAACTTTTTTAAAAGTTCTGAAAATGAATTCGAATTTTTTAAAGCTAATATTTTTGACGAAGATTTTCTAAAACTTTTTAAAGGTCCATTTAAAGGCTCGCCTTTTAGAACTTATGTTGGACAAAAATACAAAGGTGGTTATAGCGACCATTTTCCGGTTTACTTGATTTTAAAAAAGTAAACGCGTAAACTTCTACGGTGTCATGTTTCTCTTTTTTTGGGATATTTAAACAGCCTGATAAAGAATATATGTCAACCCTAAAACAGCTACTGGTAATAACCAAAGTAACCAAATGTTATAAGACAGTTTTTTCTTTTTAAGCATTTTGGCATTTAAAACTTTTCGTTTTCTACCACCATATTGCATCCAGTTTTTGAAATAAAGAAAAATAGCAACCAAGACAAACAATGTCCATGCCTTTGGAGCATCCATGGTTACTACATGCATTTGTCTAAAAAAGCCAGCAAAAAACACACCTAAAAGTAATAGTAAACAACATTGTAAAACGGTAACATAGAAAGTTGCAATGTTGTTAGCTTTTTTACTTTTTTTAGTTTTGTAATGCTGAAAAAAGTGAAAGAATAAGGCGTCGAAGGTTGTCATAAATTTATTTAGAATGCCAAAGGTAAAACTAAAGTTTTACTATTCAACATAATCCACACTAATCTCATCCAATTCATAAATACCATCAAAAGTAGCTTGTCCGCTTCCTGTATATTTAAATGCAATATGAATCGTTCCTGTAATGCATGATAAATCAACATTTCCAGAATTAAACCATTCTGCAAATGAATCAGAATCTTTAACTACATACGCTGCAGATAATACGCCCCAAGTTGCCGAGGTTATATTTGCTTCATTTCCATCCCAATCTAGGGAATACAAAACCTCCATATAACTACTATCAGCCAAACTATTTGAGGTTTTAAAACGCAACGTTTCGCCAGAATGTAAATCCAAATTTATAACTGGCGTAATCAACCAACCAATATTACTTGCATCGCCCGAACTAGCTGATTGAAACCTTGCTGAACGCCCTAATGAAGCATTTGATGATGTGGACGAATAACCTTCCCAAGCCTCAGTACCCGTTTCCATATAGTTTGTCCATCCATCAATTTCTACTGG
>NZ_JBATHX010000045.1:0-10813 GCF_049667265.1 Algibacter sp.
ATCCGAAACTCCAACAGCAATAATATTATGTGAATCATGACCAACAGATGATGCAATAGCACCTTCTTTCAATCCGAAATTCTTTATAAAAGCCATGGCAGGTTTAGTATTTTGATAGCGATTTACAACCGTCATTTTCAAAATATCTTTCTCAATATTGGAAACAAGATTTCCATTTTCAATTTTAGCATTTTCAATTAATTCGTTTGTAACCAACTGCCCTTCTAGAGCTTCGATTACTCGAATTTGTTTTGCAGAAGACGCCAACTTAAAATCTGAAATTTCTTTAGGTTGGCAATTAAAATTATTTAAGTTTTCAAAAGCCACTTTCCTAATTAATGAGGTTCCTTTATCAAAAACAAGGTCCCCATTTATATACGTTTGAAGCGTTTTAAATGCTTTTAAATCTTCTACAACAATAAAATCTGCCTGATCCCCTTTTTGCAATAAACCAACATCTAGATTATAATGCTTTACAGGATTGATACAAGCCGTTTGCAATACTTTAAAAACGTCAATTCCCTTCTTTACGGCTCTGGCACATAATTGGTTAATATGACCAACAATTAAATCGTCTGGGTGTTTATCATCACTACAAAACATCATGTTTTCAAAATGTTCTGGTAATAAATCAATTAAAGCATCAAAGTTTTTGGCAGCACTTCCTTCACGAATCAAAATTTTCATGCCTTTTTCAAGTTTCTCTGAAGCTTCATTATACGTAAAACATTCATGGTCGGTTGAAATTCCTGCACGAATGTATTTTGAAACGTCGTGACCTCGAAGCCCTGGTGCATGCCCATCAACAGGTTTATTAAAATACTTGGCCCAAGCTATTTTTTTCATGACTTCATTGTCATTAAAAAGTACGCCAGGATAATTCATCATTTCGGCCAAATATTTAATATCTGGGTTTTCAAGAAGCTTTTTTATATCATCAGAATCAATAACAGCACCTGCTGATTCAAAACTGGTTGCTGGCACACACGAAGGCGCACCAAAATTGAATTTAAATGGCACTTTCTTCCCGTTTTCAATCATGAATTCCACGCCTTTAACACCTAAAACATTGGCTATTTCGTGCGGATCTGAAACGGTGGATACGGTGCCATGTTTTACCGCTATTCGGGCAAATTCACTCGGTACAAGCATGGAGCTTTCTATATGTATATGCGCATCAATAAAACCGGGAAGGATATAATGATTTACATGATGTGCCTGCTCCTTGATGGATAGAATTTTTCCGTTTTCAAAGGTGATTTCGCCTTTAAAGATTCGTTTGTTTTGGATATCGACTATTTGTCCTTGTAGTTTCAAATTTATAATTTAATGAGACACTTTGACTGCGCTCAGAATGACATTATTACTTTAATTCTATTTTTAGTATTTGTTTGGTATTTTCGGTGACTCTAAAACGATTATCTGCCCTTCTATTTATCACCCAAACAATGTCGCTACCTGAACATAATAGCCATGTATTTTCTTTGTCTAAAAGCGATAATTTTTCATCTTTAAAGTATTTACTAACTTTCTTTTTTCCTGACATTCCTAAAGGATAAAACACATCGCCTTCTTCATATTTTCTTATTGCTAATGGAAATTTCAGTTCTTTTTTATCAACAAAAATAACGTTGGTTCGTTTGCCAAATAAGGCATCAGCTTCATCAAAAAACAAGGTGCCAAATGGCGTTTCTACTTGTTTTTCTTCTTCTGAAATTTTTATTGTTTCACTTAATTCCTCGTTAATATCACTTAATAGTAAATGGTCTCTATTTTTTATTAAACGGTGAGTTTGGGAGAACACTTGTTTTCCTGTTTCAGCATCCAATAAATCTAAAATATCATTCCATTCCGTAAACCCATAATCTTTAAAAACCTCAAATAAATAGGCTTTTGGGTTGTTAAGCTTTTTAAATTCTGAAATTTTGAAGGATATATGGTCATTATCCATAGTTTCAATAGCTTTTTTTAAAACAGCGTTGGTACTTTCTTCAACAATATCGGCAGTATCATTCAAATTATTCAAAGTGGATTGAAAACTCTGTAATAAACTCGGATTAATTTCTTTAAGAATCGGAATCACCTCATGGCGTAATTTGTTCCGTAAATATTTAACGGATTTGTTACTACTATCATCTCGCCATTTAATGTGATTTACTTTCGCAAATTCAGAAATTTCTTCACTAGAAAACGGCAACAATGGGCGCACAAATTTCCCATTAACTTCAGGAATTCCTGTTAAACCATCTAAACCTGTGCCTCGAGTAAAATTAATTAGAAAGGTTTCTAAATTATCATCGGCATGGTGCGCGGTCAAAATATAATCGAATTGAAGTTGTTCTGAAAGTTCCAAAAACCAGCTGTAACGCAACTCTCGAGCCGCCATTTGAATGGAAAGCTTATGTTCTTTTGCATAATTTTCCGTATCAAAACTTTCAATAAAAACTTCTAAATCCAAATCTTCAGCAAGCTCTAGAACCAAATCTTCATCGGCATCACTTTCCTTAGCTCGTAAATTAAAATTACAATGTGCCAAGGACATTTTTAGGTTTAATTCATGACACAAATGTGTTAACACTACGCTATCAATTCCGCCAGAAATGGCGATAAGGAGTTTGCCCTCATTTAAAAAATCAAGCTGGTTTGTAATATGTGTTTTAAGTTGTTTTAGCATGCTTTCAAAGATACAACTTTGCTAAAGATATAATTCTTTTTCCACAATTTTCAACTGATAAAAATCATGTAAAAAACCGATTAATTCCGTAACTTTAAAGAACTAATTTAAATCTTTAAATCATGTGCACAACAAATAAACTAAACGATAAGGCCGCCATAGCTGAATTCAATAAAAAAGTAGTTTCTGCAACCAATCATTTACAAGCCTATGTGAAACATCGGTTATACATTGCAGAATCGACAAAGATTATTCCTAAAAACATGTACAAATCAAGTGATATTATTGATGAAGGGATTGCCAAGTTTTACGAAGCTGGGTTTAATATTGATGATGACGCCATGGCCATAAAAATTAAGCTTTTTAAACTAATTGATGCCGATTTGGATGACCTTTTCAAAAAAGAGGCGTTTCATCAAAATACCATGAGTACACACTCCATTTTGACAGATGAACTTGACGGTTTAGAAGAAAAATTTACGGTGGATGAAGATTTCGATTTAATTATGAATGAAGAATTAAGCGATATATCTTATCATCAAGGCCAAGAGGATAAGCACGTATTTGTATATGATGACGATAATATGTCGCTACAAAATGCTTTTGAAATTTCTGATATTGCCACAAACCGCAATAAACATTTATTAGGAAAATACTATACTTGGCTTCCTTTAAATGTATCGGGAATTGTCGATTTATTTGTGTTTGGGAAACTAAGCTTTGATGAAATAGCCAAAGTAAAAACAATGGAAGCCAAACGTGTTGAACGCGTTTTAAAATTAGCTATTGAAGATTTTAAGGAGCATTTAATTTAATTCTCTAAAACCTCTCGCATGGCTTTTGCCTTTACTAAACATTCTTCATACTCTTTTAAGGGGTCGCTTTTGGCTGTTATGGCTCCTCCAACAGAGTAGGAAACATATTTTTCAGTTTCATTATATAAAATACTTCTTATTACCACATTAAAATCAAAATCGCCATTTGGGGTAAAATATCCAATGGCACCAGAATAAATGCCGCGTTTAGTTTCTTCTAAATTTTCAATAATTTGCATAGCAGAAATTTTCGGAGCTCCCGTCATGCTGCCCATGGGGAACGTACTTTTAATAATATCAACAGGATGGGTATTCAAATCGACTTTTGATGTGATGGTAGAAATCATGTGATGCACTTGAACAAAGCTATAAACCTTGCATAATTCTTCAACATTTACCGAACCTTTTAATGCTGTTTTCGCTAAATCATGACGCACCAAATCAACAATCATAATATTTTCGCTGCGTTCCTTTATGTCTTTTGATAAATTTGTTTTTAGCAATTCATCCTCTTCTTTGTGCATGGCACGTTTCGCGGTTCCTTTTATAGGTTGGGAAATTATGGTATCGCCTTGTTTTTTTAAATAGCGCTCTGGCGACGCGCTAATTACATATTTATCTTGTAATTTAATAAACGATGCAAAAGGCGGCTTGGAAATAGTATTTAACTTTTGATACGTTTCAAAAGGATTTATTTGGGTATTTTCAGCGTAAAACTCTTGGCAAAAATTAGCTTCATAAATATCGCCCCGATGAATATGCTCGAGCATGGTATTCACCTTTTCAAAATAAGCATCTTTATGAATCCGAAGTTTAATTTTAATATCTGAATACACATGGCCTCGTGCGGCTTGTGTGCCATTTCTAATCTGAAATAAATCGTCATCTATTTCATCATCAACAAATTTTAAATACTGAATTTCAACGTCATTGCCTTTTATTAAAAACACTCTTTTCGGTTGAAAAAAGCATACATCTGGAAACCCTAATCCGTCAAAATTTTCAGATTTCAAAGCTTCTATATCATTCTTTAAATCGTAGGTTAAATACCCGAAAATCCAATCTTTGGTATAACTTTGGTATTCTTTAAGTTTTTCGAAACCTTGATGGAAATCGGTTTTAATACTCGTAAAAGCATCTACCGCTAAAATGGCATCATAACTATAATGTTGTTGGGCTTCCTTATTGCTATTAGGGTTTGAATCTAACCAAACCACATCATCAAACTGCTGTGCCCAATTTAGTAACCGGCTTTTAAATTTTTCGATATCCTCGAAAGTATGAATCTGTTTTGTCCTCAACTAAATTATTATAAGAAAACAAAGTTACTCAGAATACTTAAAATATGATGATTTTTGTACATTAGTTTAAATTTGAAACGTATGTTCACTTTAAAAAATAATAAACTCAGAATTAATGTTAAAAAAACTGGTGCAGAACTCTGTGGCATTTCCTCTGTTAAAAATAATACGGAATTCATGTGGCATGCAGACCCAGCTATTTGGGGAAGTTTCGCCCCTAACCTATTCCCTATAATTGGTGCGTTAAAGGATAACACCTTTATTTTTGAAAACTTTAAATACGAGCTTCCAAAACACGGAATTGTTAGAAATAATGATGATGTAACGCTGCATGAACAAACCGAAAATAGTTTAACATTCAAACTAACATCAAACGCCGCTTCACTAGCAAAATATCCTTTTAAATTTGAATTTTTAATGACTTACACGCTTACAGATAACGCTATCGAAGTCAAACATACCATTAAAAACTTAGATACAAAAACTATGTATTTCTCGGTTGGCGGACATCCTGCTTTTAAATGTCCGGTTTACGAAAGCGAAAACTATGAAGATTATTATTTAGAGTTTGAAACCCTTGAAAACACCAAAAAACATTTGATTAATATGGACAACGGACTTATCTCTTCAAAAACGGAAACCGTTTTTAATAACTCAAACAAACTACCATTAACTCACGATTTGTTTAACGCAGATGCCCTCGTTTTTAAAGATTTAAAATCTAGAAAAGTGACTTTAACGAGTAGTAAAAAAGGCCCATTTCTATCTGTTAGTTATCCCGGTTTCCCATACCTTGGCATTTGGGCTAAACCCAACGGAAACTATGTTTGTATTGAGCCTTGGTTGGGTATTGCCGATAGCGAAACCACTAACCAAAACCTAAAAGACAAAGAAGGGATTTTAAGTTTAGATGCAAACAAAACATTTAAGGCGGCTTATACTATTGAAATTCACAACAGCCATTTAGTCTAAACAGAATAATAAGCTTAACTTTGTAAGCTAAATATCAGTATTTTGACTTTTCAAGATTTAAACATAAATAATCAACTTTTTAACGCCTTAGAAGATTTAGGCTTTACAACCCCAACACCAATCCAAGAGCAAGCCTTTAACGTGGTGGCCTCCGGGAAAGATGTGGTTGGTATAGCGCAAACAGGTACAGGAAAAACCTTTGCCTACATGTTGCCTATTTTAAAAAGCATGAAGTATTCAGAACAAGAAACTCCTAGAGTTTTAGTTTTAGTACCAACGCGCGAGTTGGTTGTGCAAGTAGTTGACGAAATTGAAAAGCTATCAAAATATATAAACAATCGTGTTTTAGGTGTTTATGGCGGCACTAATATTAACACCCAAAAGCAGGCTATTGCTCAAGGTATTGATATTTTAGTAGCCACCCCAGGGCGTTTATACGATTTGGCTTTAACACGAGTTTTACAACTAAAATCGATACAAAAATTAGTGATTGATGAAGTGGATGTCATGCTCGATTTAGGGTTCAGACATCAATTAATTAACATTTTTGATATTCTGCCGCAACGCCGACAAAATATCATGTTTTCAGCAACTATGACACAAGATGTCGATTATCTAATTAACGATTTCTTTAAAAGTCCAGAGCGTGTTTCTATTGCTGTATCAGGAACTCCCCTTGATAATATTTCACAACATCGCTATAATGTGCCAAATTTTTACACGAAAGTGAATTTGTTAGTGCATTTATTAAGCGATACCGAAAATTACAATAAGGTTTTAATATTTGTAGCTTTTAAACGCATGGCAGATCGTTTGTTTGAAAAATTAGACGAATTTTTTAAAGAAGAATTATGCGTCATCCACTCCAACAAAACACAAAATTACAGACTACGAAGCATCGAACAATTTAGAAATGGCGAAAATCGAATTTTAATCGCCACCGATGTTATGGCGCGTGGGTTGGACATCGACAACGTATCGCATGTTATTAATTTCGACACACCCGATTTTCCTGAAAACTACATGCACCGTATTGGTCGAACAGGTCGTGCAGAACGCGAAGGCGAAGCGCTTGTGTTCTCTACTAAAAACGAACATGAGGCTATTGAAAACATTGAAGCCTTAATGAAAATGACGATTCCTGTTCTGGAAATCCCTGAAACTGTCCAAATTTCTACCGAACTTATTGAAGAAGAGCGTCCACAAATAAAAGAGCATTACAACCCTAACAAACGCACAGAAGAAGATGCTCCAGGACCAGCCTTTCATGAAAAATCTGAGAAAAATTCTAAAGAAAATTTAGGTGGTTCTTATAAATTTAAAATTGCTGCTAAGTATAAAAAGCCTAAAACTAAAGGCGATAAGAATTATAACAGACGGAATAAGAATTTTAAAAAATAGAATTTTTTGAGCGTTACCCTGCAAAAGTAATAATGTTAAGTAAGTTTTTATAATACTTATTAGTTATAAACTTAGTTTGCCCTAGTACTTTTCACCATCAATTCTTGTTACAAATTGCATATAAAAAATCCCTCTTCAAATAAATGAAAAAGGAATTTCAGAAAGATGGATAAAGAACCACTAACAAATTCTAACTCCTCTGTAAAGTCTTCAAAACAATAATACCAATTCTTGGTAAAATAAAAGTAATAGCACCAAAAACGGTTGTTAAAAATGATACTTTTAAACCACCAGCCATCATACCTGCGCTAATCTCGCCCATTGATTCTATGGCATCGAAGGCTGTAATCATGCCAATAATAGATCCTAAAAACCCAAATACTAATCCTAAAACACTCGCATCAGATGCTAAATTGGTCATTTTTTTAGATTTCACGGCATCTTTCTTAAGGTTTACAAAACCCATGACCACAAAAAACAATGCCAATAAAAGGCAAATTAAAATGAAAGACATAAAAAGTGGTCCGCCTTCCATAAATCTATCTACAAAAACATTTAAAGGAATTACTGATAATAAATTCATAAGTATTGGTTTTAATTAAATTTGCCACAAACATACAACCCATAATCCTGGTTATAATTAAAATGCGACAGATGACTAATTTAGCCATTTATTTAACATGCTGCTAAATCGGTTACTAAATTGGTTGTTCGTCTATAAAAACTTTAAGAGCCTTAAATTTATAGTATTATTGTATCTATTATCGCGATGATGTTTACAACCCGATTCATTTTAAAAAAAATAGGTCAGTTACTGCTCCACATATTATTTTGGTGCGGTGTGCTGCTATTTTACACCTATTTTTTTGGCGTAGATAGTAACGATTTTGGTTATGTTTTGTCTTTTTCGTTGTTTTTAATGCCTATTACCATTGCCACCACCTATGTTTTTATTTATAAAATAATACCAGAATATCTTATTACCAAACGCTATTTTTTGTTTGCTTTGTATAGCTTTTATGCGGTTATAATTTCGGCTTACCTTATTGTTCTTTCGGTGTTTTACGGACTCGTTTATCTTTCAAATTTTGAATATTCAAATATGGCTCCCATTAGTAAAAGTTTACTGTTTGTTGCTATTGGCGTGTATTTGGTAGTTATTATGGTGAGTGCCTTTAAACTTTTAAAACTGAATGTAAAACATACCGAAGAAACCAAAATACTAGAAACAAAAATTTTAGAAACTCAACTTAAATTAAAAGAGCAAGAATTAAATTATTTGAAAATGCAAATTCACCCACACTTTCTATTTAACACACTAAATACCATGTATGGGTTTGCTTTGAAAAAAGCAGATGAAACGCCTGAAATGATTTTAAAACTCTCCAACCTATTGGATTACTTGTTGTATCAAGTGGACAAACCGTTTGTGTCGCTTAGTAACGAAATCAATCATATTAATGATTACATTGAATTAGAAAAAATGCGTTTTAATGACACACTTCAAATTGATTTTAATACCGAAAACATATTAGATGATATCAAAATTGCGCCCATGCTCCTATTGCCTTTTGTTGAAAATAGTTTTAAACATGGCAGCTTAAAAAAAGGAATTTTAAAGGTTGATATAAACTTGTATTGCGAAAATAAAAGCATCTATTTCAACATTGAAAACACCAATAACACCAACCAAATTTCAGAAAAAGGGATTGGTTTAGAAAATATAAAAAAACGTTTAGACTTGCTTTATAAAGACAAATACAACCTAAAAATTATTAACGAAAACGGATTATTCAAAGTACATTTAAAGCTCGATACTCTTTAATTAATGACGCAAAAAAAAGACATATCATGTATTATAGTTGATGACGAAGCCATTGCTAAAGAAGTCATTGCCATGCACTTGGCTAAAATACCTAATATTAAAATTGTGGCGAGTTGTAATAATGCCATGGAAGCGTTTAGTGTGTTACGAGAACATGAGATAGATTTGATTTTTCTTGATATTAATATGCCAGAAATATCAGGAATTTCATTCGCCAAATCCATTAATAAAGAAGTTAAAATTATTTTCACAACCGCATATCGCGATTTTGCTGTTGAGGGTTTTGAGTTGCAAGCAGTCGATTATTTACTAAAACCAATTTCATTTGACAGATTATTAAAAGCAGTAAATAATTATTTTGATATTTATGCGAACCCAACTGCCTTAGAAATTCAAAACGATGATGTTAACGATTTTATGTTTGTGAGATCCGATAGACGCATGATTAAAATTGATTTTGAATCCATCATTTACATTGAAAGTTATAGTGATTATATAAAAATTCACTTAGCCAACCAAACTATAGTAACCCGGGAAACCATTAGTGCCATTGAAGCGAAACTGCCAAGTAGGAAATTTTTGCGCATTCATAGGTCGTACATAATCGCGTTAAAGTATATCACCTCATTTACAAACGAAGAAATTATAATTCACAATACCGCTTTAACAATAAGCCGGAGTTATAAGAAAGAAGTGCTTCAAATTCTTGAAAAATTCTAGTAAAAATTTCCCATTAAAACTGGTTATTGCAAACCTAATGGCATTAAAATATTACAAAATAAGAGGCTTATTTCTTATTTTAATCTATTTTTGTTAGGAATACTGCAAACATTCTGAAAATGAAAACACAAGCAAAAGAAAAAAATACAGAAAATTTAAACAACAACCATCAAAACAATAGTTCGAAAATTGATGCTATTAAAGAACTTATTTTTGGCGATAATATTCAAGCATATAACCAAGAATTTGAAACGCTTAAAGCTGATATTTTAAGAAAAAAAGCAGAACTACAAGACTTAATTGGTACAGTAGAATCTGAGCTTTTACAAAATATTGATACCTTAAGTACCGATATTAATATTAGATTAACTGATTTAGAAAATACTGTTGATGATAGGTTAACAGCTATGGATGGCAAAAAGGCGGATAGAAAATTGTTAAGTGAACTTTTTATCAAATTAGGAGAAAAAATTAGTGAATAAATTTATTCTCGTTAATGAATCAAGAAGAAAAACTAAATATTATAAAAGATATTCTGCTTACTGATGAGCGGGAGTTTACTTCGTCAATTGAAAAAAAAATAAAAATTCTTGAAACTACCATTAATGAAAGGAAAAACTTGTCAGTTAAAGTGGATCCTATTATTGATCAAAAATTAAATACCTTCATTGAACAAATCCCTAAAACCTTAGGGCCAACCATTACAGAAGCTTTAAAAGAAGAAATTAAAAACTCGCAAGATGCCGTTGTTGAAGCGCTTTATCCAATCCTTGGACAAATGATTAAGCGGTATGTGCAGCATGAAATGAAATTATTATCTGAACGAATTAATAATCAAGTTAATAAAACTTTTTCATTTAAACGGTTTTTCAGAAAGGCAAAATCAAAAGCTGCTGGTATTAACGAGTCTGATTTATTATTGCAAGAGCAATCAAACGCTCAAATAGAACAAGTTATTATTATAGAAAAAGGATCTGGATTACTTCTAGCCGAATATTCAAAAAATAAAATGGCTGATGAAGACATGGTAGCAGGTATGCTAACTGCGATTAAGAGTTTTGTTGAAGATGCTTTTAAAAAGGAGAAGCAAAGTTTGCATTATATT
>NZ_JBATHX010000046.1:0-26369 GCF_049667265.1 Algibacter sp.
TTTTTTTTCATGAAGAAATTTTTCATGGTAATTTGTGTTTTTTAAGATTATTATATGTTTAGATGTATTCTAAAAAAATTTTAATGTGGAACTTGAATCCATTAATATTTGGTATTTTTCTGTTTACAACCCTAGTTAATTGGCATTCATTGATCACCTACCATCTAAAAGAAGTAGTTATATTATTGCACGATTTTAAGAACTACAGGTCCAATTAATCCAGAATCTTCAAGTTCTGTTTCATCCTTTTTTGGAGGATTAGTTGTCCAAGTTTTCTTTTGGTCTTCTTCTCTTAAGTTATCGTATATTAGTTGATTGCGCCACGTATTTGTAACCTTAATCTCAAGTTGATTCTCGCCCTGTTTTAATACCTCACTCATATCAAACTCAAAAGGTGGTGCCCATTTTACGGCTACTTTTTTACCATTACACCAAAGTTCTGCAATATTGGATACCTTGCCTAAATCGATAAAGGCATAAGCACCAGTTTCATCAACATTAATTGTTTTAGAATATGTAATCGTTCCAGAATAATGCTTTACGGCATCATTTGATAATTGAGTTAATGATTTTAATTCTGAAATCTCGATAGATTCTGGTGTATCCCAGCCTGCATCAAAAGATAATTTCCAATCGTTCTGAAGTGATTTTTCTTCAACAGATATGATTTTTTTAAACTCTTTTCCATTTTGAAGAAAGCTATATTCTCCAGACCTAGAAACTCTTAAATCATCACCCTTCCAAGTTAATCTTGGATAATTTTCAGAATTATGAATCTTGCACCAACCGCTTTCAGAATTCAAAATCACCTCATCGTTAAAAACTATTTTTGAAGCAAAAGGTTCATTATCGTTTTTTGAAAATACGATAATGGTACTGCCGTTTGATGGTAATGATAACGCCACATTTGTTCTAGTATTTTCTCTACTCCAAATCTTAGCGTCATGCTGCGCTCCTGTAAATGCATCCCAAATTTGAGGCGCTACATTTTTTACTCTAAAACTTAACGAAACATCAACTGGGTTTTCATCTTTTGAAGCTACAAAATAAATATCTGCATCATTGGTTTTTCTATGAATCCAGTTGATATTTAATCCTTCAGGAACAATCACATCTTGAGCTACACGTTCTTCTTTCAAGACAGCGTCTAATGTTTTCCCCCAATAGACTTTTCCTTTACCTACTTGTTTTACACCACTTTCTGAAGTACCCCATAATTCATCTGAAATATTTTTTAGTGCTTTCAAATCCTTTTCATCATCCATTAAACTTGGCGAATCTATTGGTTTATCTCCCAAAATCACAGCTCCATTTAGCACCAATTCCTTTAATTTTTTAGCTGTGGATAATAACATGCTTTCAGAATCTCTGAGCGTTATAATTCTATAATCGCCTCCATTCTCAACATGTATTTTTCCATTTTTTACACTTAATTTTTCTTGTAATATTTCAGCATTCAAATAATCAAATCTGTACCCTTTTGGAAAATAATCTAAATCGAACGGCGGACGCTCATAATGATCTCCATAATACCTTAGCACATCGGCCACATATTCGCCTTGTTGCAAAACGTATTGGTTTCGTGCTAAATAATCAGTCCAATCTTTCATGTATTTCCACCAGGTTTGCTCACGCACTAACGGAAAACCAATATTGCCACCAAAGCTAGATCCTGGATAAACATTTGTTTGAGGCGTATGCGAAAACGTATGAAACACTAAATGATTCACGCCTTTAGCAAAATTATAATCTATTAAATATTTAACAGAAAACGGATGCTCGTTCCATTTCACACCAACTTGAGTACAAGCTTCTGCTGCTAAAACGGGTTTATTATACAAATGTACTGCCGATGCCGCATTATAAATTGGTTTTGCATATTCGTTTTGATCTGATGGTGCTTTAGGATACCAAAACTCTGTCATTGGAATATCGCTAACCCCATAATAGCGCATCGGGTCTATTGGTAATACTTCACCTCCTGCACCTTCAGTATACACTTCCGCCCCCATATCATGTGCTACAGTTGCAAAATGTTTGAAGAAATTATCAATAAATACTTCATCCATGGTATGCCTTAAATCTCTTAAAAATTTTGTTGTTACCTCAGGACTATCTACAATATAACCCATGGTTGCTGGCAAATAGGTTTTCATACTGTAACCTCTTCGGGTTTCAAATTCGGTAAACATATCTTCAGAATTCATTGTCCAGGTGGGCACATGGCTCTCCCAACTATCTATTAATAAACCGTGCAACTTACCATCACCTATAGGACCGCCAGGTTTTATTAAATTTCCAATCATACCATTTCTTAAATGGTTTTCTATGGCCACTTTATCTAATTTACTCGATTCCCAACCTGTAGCTTCAGGTACTGCTGGTTTATTGGTTAATCGCATATTGATATGACCAAAACGTACAACAGTCCAATTGCCCTCAGGCACGTCCCAAGTTAATTTACCTTCAGCATTCATTTTGTCTGAAAGATTGATGATTTTGTGAGATGGAATTATAGTATTTTCAGCGTAATTATATTGTACTTCTTTTTCAAGACGTCTTAATACTTTAGCTGCTTTAGCTTCATGATTGTGTAACTTAGGCTTTGAACTTAATCGAATAAATTCTGGAACAATGGTATGTTCACCTCCAAAAGTAAAAACAAAGGTGTTTGATGTTGTTTCTGGAATAGCTAGCGTTACATGTTTGCGTCTATCGTTCCAATTCGCATCTGGTAAATGTACCGTTGTAATTTCTTTTAATTGATTATCAACTAGCGCTTCTACCTTAATTTTTATATCCATTTGAGGATATTCTGTACCCATAATCATGTGGCGCGATTGTGGAAAGGTTATTGTGCGCAATGTTATTGCTGCATCAAAGGTAGTCTTAACCCAAGTATTTTGATTTTTTACCTTTGAAATGCCTTGCGCTCTGTAAGTGTTTAAAGACTTAGCTAATTGTGTGGTTTTGCGCGTAACTATAATTTTTGATTTAGGATTGAAGATATCTTTCCAAGGCACGACATTATTATTTGTTTCAATTTTTGAAGGATTAAAAGGATCTAAATCATCCCCTTCTGGAGTTGGAAAAGCCAATACTTGAATATCTTTATAATTGTAGTCGGGTGTTTTGTAAAGGCTATCTAATTTTAGAGTTTCATCAAAAGTTTTTCCACCTGAAACCCTGTAAACTGACTCTACAACTTCGCGTTGCGCTTCTTCAGCTGGCACCCATGGCCCACCTGTCATAGACCAACCTGGGCAATTTTGCATGGTAAATTTTAAACCTAAGCGTTTTGACTCATCAGCTGCATGATGAATCATATCTTCCCATTCGGGCGATAGAATTTTAATTGGTTTTACATCAGGATATAATCTTCCTGCTTTATTAAACAAATGTATGCCTTGCAAACCCGCAGATTTTATAGCCTCTAAATCTAGAGTTAAACCTTCTTTAGAAATATTATTTCCATTAAGGTGAAACCATGTTTCGGGTCTGTACTCAAAAGCCGGAGACTCAAAATTTTTTGATAAATTTTCAAGTGTTAATGAGGGTGAATTACTTTCAATATTGTCCTCTTTTTTATGACAACTTAAAATTAAAAACACTATAAGTAAGGGTAAAAATTTGCGCTTCATCTTTTGAGATCTAAAAAAATAAAGTAAGTGTTTTTTCTGCTTAAAGGTGTCCTGTTGCGTCATGCTAAACGTATTAAAAACAAATATTATACTGGTTTAATTTATGTTTGTATCTTTCGTATTGTTTAAATAATTTTGAGTTTTAAACTCGAACTTTCTCGAATCAGGACAGTACAGGATAATCTGGTTGTTTTATATATTTATTTTTACTTAAAATATTATTCTCAGTTATGAAAAAATCAAAATTTATTTACAAAGTATTATCAATTCTCTCATTAATGGTATTTGTATCTTTCTTTTCTTGCACAAAAGATGGGCTAGGGTACTCTGAAGACAATTTAGTCTACAAAACGCCTGAACCTGACCCTGATCCAGAACCAGAACCAGACCCTGTTGTTATAGCTGCTGATGAAGATACGGGTGCTTACTCCACATGCAACCCAGATGGCGAAAATGCCACTAGAACATCAAACGATTTACCAAACCCTGTTAATGTAGGTGATATTGACGACCGTAGTTGTTACGCAAATTATAAAGAAAGTATTATTGATGGTACTACATGGGGAATTTATAATATAACTGCTGACTCTAACAATCAAGATGCAGCAAATACATTACAACCACGAATGGAACGGTCATTACCCGTAGCAAGTAGTACTAATGTAGGCACTTTTGTTAAATTTAAAGGGATTTTTAGAATCCTTGAAGTAAGTGATGCTGGCTCTTTTGGTCAAAGTGGTACTTACATCGCTCAAGCCAAAGGGCAACATACTGGCGGTGGTGGTTCTCCAGACCCTGCTATTTGTTTGTATAGAGCACATGCCGTTTACGGTACAGGTATTGACGCAGACAAGCAAGTGGCGTTCGATATCTATGCAGAGCGTATCTTAGAACGTGGCGGAGAAGGAAGCGGTAGAGAAATCGTACTACTAAAGCGAGTAAATAAAAACGAGATAACTACTTTTGAGCTAGAGGTAGGTTTTAAAGTAGACCCAAGCGATGCTACAAAAAAAATACATTATTGTAATGCTGTAATTGGTGGAGAAACTTTTAACTGGAATATACCTGAGCCAAACAGAGGGACGCAATCAAAAATTAGATATGGCGCATACCGTGTTAGAGCCGGTAGAGCACAAATTAGATGGGCAGATACTACGCATGAAAAAGTGGAAAAATAATTTATATTATGGATAGAAATAAATAACGAAATAGTTATATAATAATATTTATAAATTAAAATTTAAAAGCCAGAAAGTTAAACTTTCTGGCTTTTTTTTACTAAATTTTTCCTGTGAGATATTGCTGTTAGTTATAAAACTATAGACATATTCTAGTGGCATCTGCTATATCATTGTTATAACAAGTTAATTTATAACGAGGCTTCTTTATAAACTTATAAAGAAGCCTCACAGTTAAAATAAAAATTAATTAACGCTTCTTAATTTTATTCCACTAAGTCGGGTTTTCCCTTTTTTCGCTTTAAAATCAACGGTTACTCCATTATCGTTTTCAACAGTAATTAAAAACCTTTTGGTAACACCTCGATCATCTCCATATTCTTCTTTTAGGTTTAAATTATTCCAAAGCGTTTTTTCGTTAACCATAATATCCATAACATTATCGTCTTTGGTTTCTAATTCTGCTAAGAGTAAATACAATTCGTAAGTACCATTTGGTACATCAAATTTATAAGCCTCTATACCTATTAATTGTGTTTGATAAATAGGATCACTTTCTGTGCCTTTTACACTTACATCTGTACCAATTGTATTTCTTCTTTTACTAGGGTGTCTTAACAATTCACCACCTACATAACCAAAACTACCTGCTTCATAAGCTTTATCTGGCATCCATAAATAGTCTACATTATGAGACTCGATAAAATAACATGTGGAGCCTACATTTACAGCCACTTCTTTAAACGGATTACTTTCACTTTTTAAATTTTTAGGTTGAAGTGTAAATTCTATCGTGGCAAAGTCTTTAAGTGTTTTACCATCTTTTTCTGAAACGACTTCAATTAAATTATCGCCATGCTTTAAAGGCACATTAAACGTAGCTATTGAAAAATCGAATGCTTTTTTACCCAAAGTGGTTCCATTTACATATAGCTCTACATCTTTTCCATTCCCAACTACAGTTATTGGTTGTGTAGCGACAAAACCACCTTCAGCATCTGCTATTCCAGACCTTTTCGTCCATGCTTTTGATGTAATGGCAACAAATGGTGTTTTGTTAAGCAAAGCTTTGTATAAATAGTAGGCATCTTTTTTCTGTCTATTAGCAGACACCAATCCTTTATTATTAATATGCGGCACGGCATCTTTTCTATGTTCTACTTGAAAGTCGGCATAATTCCAAACGTTGGCACCTACTATTTCGGGCATATCTAAAATGGTTTTCATGTAGGTTTTATGCAATAGAAATTGATATTCTACGCTAAAATCAAACCTTGTTGGGTTATAAGAACGTATTCTTGGGTCTGCTCCACCGCCATATTCACTTAAAATAAAGGGCTTGTCTGGATCTAGAGCTAAAGACCGTTCTACTAAACTTCTTAGATTTTTATCAATATCCTCCAACTCTTCAACATACCACCCGTAATATTTGTTGTAACCCACTAAATCTGTAATACGAATACCAAATCTGTCTTGATAAGCAGGTTCTCTAAAAAACACGGAGTACGAGTTTCTGGTTTCATCCTCTTCTTTAATTGTTTTGGCTAAAGCTTTATGTGTACTAACAAAATGATTTACATAATCTTCACCAAGATCTTCAGGCGCTTTCATGGTGGTTTCGTTACCCAAATTCCAAGCTACTATAGCTGGGTTATTATAGTTAAAACGAATGGCCTCTTTTAGCATGTTTATACTATTTTGCTTTCCAGCTTCATTTGCTGCTGCTTTATCTACAAATGGAATTTCTAGTGTTGCCACAAACCCTAATTTATTGCACATTTCTAAAATGGCAGGGTCTTGCGGGTAATGTGCAATACGTAAAAAGTTAGAGCCCATTTCTTTGAGCAATTTCATGTCGTTACGATGAATTTCATCACTTACAGCATTTGCTTTTCCATAGAAATCTTGATGTCTACAAGTCCCAATTAATTTGGTTTGTTTACCATTAATAAAGAAGCCTTCATTAGCATCAAAAGTAAACCATCTATACCCTACAGGGTTTTCAATTCTATCATAAATAATCCCTTTTTTATCAACTATTTCTGAGACCAATTTGTATAAATATGGGTTTTCAGGCGACCATAAATTAGGATTAGAAATTGAAAAATCACTAAATACATCTTTTCCAAAAGAAGATTTTGATTTTACAGTTTTCACCAAGTTATTCTTGGCATCAAATAATGACTGTTTTACGTAGTAAGTTCCTTTTTTAGGTCTTACAACTTTAGATTGGACTGATGTTTTTGCTGAAATCTCAGAAACCTCTGGAGTTCTTATAAAAATGGCATTAGCTCCTAAATTGGCCACTTCAAAATGTACAGGTTTTGTAATAATTAAATGCACATCACGATAAATCCCGCCATAGAATGAAAAATCGGCTGCTTGTGGCACTATTTCATCGTTATGGGCATTATCAACTTTTACAGAAATTTCATTTTTACCATTTTTTAAAGCTGACGTAATATCTCTTGCAAATGATGTGTATCCGCCAATGTGATCATCTCCAACTGCCTTTCCATTAATGAAAAGTGACGCGACCTGATTTGCCGCTTCAAACAATAAAAACACTTGCTGATTCTCATAAACCTGAGGAATATCAATTGTTTTTTTATACCAAGCTTCCCCTCGATAGTAGCCATCTTCATCATCTAAAATATCTTCAGTATTCCAGGAATGTGGAATAGTTACTTTTTCCCATTCAAGGGATGATTCACTAGAAAAGGGGTTTTCAATATGGCCTTTATAAAAATGCCATGAATCGTTTATCGTTTCAATGTGCCTTACCTGTTGAGCATGAATCACTCCAAAATAAGTCATCAACAAAAAGCATACTAGTTTTTTCATATTAAATACTTTTAACTTATTCATCTTATATTAATCTTCAAAAGGCAGAACAACCTCATATTTTAAAAAGGAAAATACGGGCAGCTTATTTTCAAAAGCCAAGGTAGATTTATCTTTGGAATTTCCTTGAGTTATCGTTTCTTGCCAATTAGACCAAGATAATTTGTTGTCTTCCTTGTTATAATTGGCTATCCTATATTTTATTTTTGTTCCTGCTTCTGCATCAATGGTCGTTACTATTTTGATTGCTTCTGAAATATTGGAATCTGGGTTTGCATTATAATTGTAGGCCAAAATGTTATATTGGTTTTTAGTTTTGTCTTTAGCAAAAATAGCATCCACATAATTTTCTTCTGTTTGTTGCGTTCCTTCTTTTTTACTTTTGAAATACCTACACCCCTCCATTTCTAATAATATTGTACTCGCTGGTATATACGATGAACCATTTCCCCATTGAAATACATTATGCATATTGTGTTCATAAAACATCTTCATAAGCCCCACCATAAAAGCATTTTGATGCGCATCTGGTGCGTTTTCAAATGCATTTCCTGCTTTACTTAAACTTTTTATTAAAGCAAACTCGTGCATTTCTAGTTTTGCATTAGTATTCCATTCTGGTATATCCTTAATTACCGCGAAATCTTTGGTATATACTTCGTTAAAATTAGTTCGTCCTGCACGTTGGTAAAATGGATAGTACGACACCCCAATAAAATCGTAGTATACACCGTTTGCTTTTGCCCATTTTACAAAATCGGTTCCCCAAGGTTTTTTTGCTGTACCCCAGAGAAAATGTGTACCTACTTTTGCTTTTGAAAGTACGGAATGAATGGCATTAACCGATGTTTTATAAAATTCAAAAAACTGCTCTTGAGTTCCAGACCAATGTGTTGGTGTGCCAATTTCTCGTCCAATATCAAACTGAATATTAAGCATCTTTTCTACTCCATAAGTTTTTACAAGAAATTGCATGACCTCTTTTAAATAATTTCCCCAGGCTTTATAATCTCTTGGCGGTTCTGCATTTCCGTAAGTTGCCACTTTTAACGAGTCGCCAACTAACTTACCTTCTGAGTTTCGTTGAAATGCCCAAGACGGATTGTCCAGTACAATTTGATGAATTTCTTGTCCTTCATTAAATATACCATCTATTTGTTTTTTTAGTAAAGTAAAATCTGTGTAGAATTTTTTAGAGCTATCATCCCATATATAAGAATCTTTAGATACATCGGCTACACCTTTTTTAGCAATACCACCCAAAGGTCTTACGATACAAAACTTAGCGTTTTTATTAGCCCCAGCTGGATTTACGCCATTTATAGGTGTAATTCTGTTGTAAACATTTAAGTGATAAGGCATCACTTGTTTAGCATTAGTGCTATCTGTAAAATCTGTTTTTAATTCAATTTGAGCCTGTGCGAGTACGGAAAAACCTATACACAACAGGAAAGCAGCTTTTAATTTAATATATTTTTTCATCTGAAAAATTGATACACTTTATTACATGGTATTAAATGCTTTTAGTTATAGTTTTACTTGCCACAAAACCAATACGGTGTGCTTGAACTTGAATTTTTTCGCCTTCTAAAAGCGCTATTGGCTCTTGGTAAACCATCCAAGATTTTGGCGTGTTTCCATCTTTTATAATTTTATAGCCTATGGATGCGCCTTCAGTTTCGCAACTCACACTCACTTTTCCATTTTCTGAAGTTAAAACCGGAATAGCTGTTACTGGTTGAGCATCTGAACCTGACCATAATTTCTCCACCAATTTTGCTTCTTTCAGACTTGGGTCGTCTCCAATTTCAGTTAGCCATCTATCCATTTCTGTACGTAACTCTTTAAGTTTTTCTTGATACTCAGGGATATCAGCCAAATTATTTAACTCAAAAGGATCGGCTTTACAATCAAATAATTCTTCTTTCGGTTTATGTTCTCTAAACCATTGCATCTGTAAATCGTTTAATTTACCTTCGGCTTTAAGTCTTAACAACTCTTGCATGGTTGGAATTTTTTCCCTGTAAGTAATAGGTAAATAATAGCCTTGATCCGGTCTGTAATTACGAATATATTTGTACTGGTTGTCTCTTACTGCTCTAATAGCATCTGTAAACCCATCAAATCTATCGGCTGCCCCGTGAATATATTTTCGTTCTTCAGGTTGTTGTTCTCCTAAAAAAGCTTGCCCCTGAAAATATGGTTTTGGTTCTTGGCCTGTTATAGATAATAATGTGGGCGCAAAATCAATAAAACTAATTAATTGCTCATCCTTTGTGCCAGCCATCAATTTATTAGGGTACCTAATAATCATAGGTGTGTTTAGCCCCGAATCGTATATTAAACGTTTTTCTCTCGGTAATGGTCCACCGTGGTCGCCATAGAAAAATATGATGGTGTTTTCTAGCAAACCATCTTCCTCAAGTTGTTTTAAAACTGCACCTACACGTTTATCCATTTCTGCAATATTATTATACAATTTCCACATATCACGCTGTGTAACTTCATTGTCTGGTAAATATGGTGGCACTTTAAATTTGGTTTCTTTAGAAATATGAATAGTTGTTTCAGACTCAGCAGATTTATTGTTTGCATGAGATGCTCCAAAACCTTTCCATTTATAATCTTTATCGCCAGCATGATACAATCTGCTTTCTATTTCTCTAAAACCATAAGGCTCAAACAAACCAGACTCGTGCGTATCAGTAAAATTAAATACTGCAAAGAACGGTTGATCCTTACTTCTATTTCGCCAATGGGCATACGGACTATTTTCATCCCATGCTGTAACTGGTTCTTTAAACTGATAGTCTGTTTTATAATTATTACTGCAATAATACCCTTGTTTGCGCAGTAATTCGCTTATCATTTTTACCTCAGGAGGTGGAACTGCTTCATATTTAGGCACGCCTATTTCATCGTTATATGAATTTACCCGCATGTGGTTAGCACCAATACTTGATGGATACATACCTGTGGCTATGGCTGCTCTACTTGGTGCACAAACCCCTGATGTTGAATATAAATTTGGGTATATAACACCTTCATTTGCTAAACGGCTTAAGTTTGGAGTTGCAACCGTATTATCTCCAAAAGGCGGAATGTAAGGGCTCATATCTTCTGAAACTAACCAAAGGATATTTGGGCGTTCAGGTAGCCTTAATTTTGTAGTTTCTTTGGATGTTCTAGTTGTACCTTCTTTTTTTATTTGGCAGCTTAGCAAACATAAACCAAATACTATTACTAATTTGAATAATTTCATTTATATGGTTTTAGAAAAACTGAAATACATTTAATATTTGGGAAAGAATTACCTTTTGCAAGTATGCCCGCGTTACTGATTGAGGCATTTGTTGAAGCTCGGCGACGCAGGTGGTAGCCCGTCGACTGCGCTCAGGATAAACTTACTCCGAAAGCCCAACCCCGCCCAAAAGCGAGGGTAACGCCCTAATTAATTCTTATAATAATCTACTCTAACTTTAGAATCTCACTACCTGCCATTAAAAAGGCTCCTGTTCCAAAATTTTGCCAAGAATCTGCTGATGCTGGCTCTGGAAATGCGCCTATATTTTGTACCCAACCTACACGACCATCTTCATGCTGGCATTTAGCCAAGGCATTCCAAGCTTTTTTAACTGCTGGTGTATGTTTTTTATCAATTAAACCATTGTTAATACCCCAAGCTAATGCAAAAGTATGGAAGCCACTCCCACTTACTTCTCCGTGATCATAAGTTTCAGGGCATAATAGACTAGTTCTCCACAGTCCATCTTCAGGCTGAATTTCTAACATTTTGGCTGACATATCTTTGAATAATTTTTCATAAAATGGTCGGTGTTTGTAATCTTCTGGCATATCGTCTAAAAGCAAGGCTAAACCAGCAATTACCCAACCGTTTCCTCTAGACCAAAATATTTTTTTTCCGTTTGGTTCTTTACTGTCTTTATCTGAGCCCGTCCAAACAAAACGCATGTCTCTCGCAAATAACTGCTCCTCTTCATCGTATAACTGATTATAAGTCTGCATATAAAACTTATGCATTTCGTCTAAATACTTTGGTTGATTGGTTTGGTTAGCGTATAAATTAAGAACTGGAGGCGCCATAAATAAAGCGTCGCACCACCACCATAAAATAGTTCGTCCGTATTCACTTTTATCATTGCCTTTTTTCCACTCATCGTCCTCGTATAAGTGAGCATCTAAGAATTTTTTTGTAGGTTCTAAATCTACAAAATTACGTCTGCCATCTGTCATATCAATATAAAGATAGCTATATGAAATCGCTACATCATCTGCATGATGAAGACGTTTAAAGGTTTGCCAATTATTCCAATACCCTTGATTTTTTAGAGCAGCCATATACATCATATCTCTTGTTGTTTTGTGCGCTCTCACAACACCTGTGTAATATGCGCCATTTGTCCAATCGGTTGGTGCAATGGCTATTATGGGATGGGCTTCTTGCCACTCCAAAGCTTTAATCATAGAGGCTTTCACCTCGCCTTTATCTATTACTTCTTGTGCTATAACCTTTTGCGTGGCAGAGCAATTGAATAAAAATACAGCAGCTATCAGGGTTAAAATGGATTTGTTCATTGTCTCTTATTTTTTCAGTTTAAATGTTGTTTCTAAATAATTTTTTGAAGAAGTTCCTATCATCACCGTGTAATCTCCTGCTTCTAAAACTTTCTCCATTGTAATTCCTGTAAATTCTAAAATTTTAGGAGTGATTTTGAATGAAACGGTTTTATTTTCTCCTGGGTTTAATTCTATTTTTTCAAAACCTTTTAATTCTTTATCTGGACGCGTCACCGAACCTATTTCATCTTTAATATACATTTGAACTACCTCTTTAGCTTTCATGCTACCATTGTTTGTGACTTTCACACTAACCTCAAGTTCGGTTTCTGGAGTGATTTCAGCATTTGAAATTGAAATGTCTGAATATTCAAAATCGCCATAACTTAATCCATGTCCAAATGGATAAAGTGGTCCTTGTCCTAAAAATAAGTATTCTTTTTTATAATTAATTTCTTTCATACTGTAATGAAACGGAATTTGACCAATAGACCGTGGTATGGTAACTGGAGATTTACCAGATGGCGATACTTCTCCAAATATAATTCTGGCAGTTGATTCATCACCAAATTCACTTAAATCCCATGTATCTAAAATGGCATCTGCTTGTTCTGCTATGGTATTTATTGATAAGGTTCGTCTGTGTTTTAGAACCACGATTACTGGTTTACCTAAGGCTTTAATTTTTTCTACCAGTTCGTCTTGTGGGCCAACAGGGTCGATTGTTGCGCGGTCTCCTAACGTACTATTACTAAAATAGGCTTCTTTTGCGGTAAACTCATCTCCTCCTAAAAACAAAACAGCAACATCAGCAGCTCTCGCTTTATTAACTAAACTAGCAATAGCTTTAGGGTCTCTATCTAAAAGTTCGGGTGCGCCACCCTTTTCGTTAGTTAAATGGAATCCTTTTTCTGCTGTAAAGTTTACTTTATTTCCAGCTACGGATTCAAACATTTCCTTTGTATTCTCTTTTAATAAAGGACCTAACAAAGCAACCTTAATCGCTTTATCTTTTGAAAGCGGCAATGTTTGTTCTTCGTTCTTTAAAAGAATAATAGACTCTAAATCTGATTCTTTTGCTAATTCTAAAGAAGACTCTGCTCTTACGCCTTTTTTAACTGCTTCAATGTCTATATAAGGGTTGTCAAACAAACCAAGAATAAATTTAGTTCTTAACACACGGCGCACAGACCTATCGATTAATTTTTCTAAATCTGGATTTTTCTTAACCATTTCTGGAAGATATGCATACGAATCTTCGGCGTATAAATCGATATCGATACCTGCCTCTAGCCCCATTTGTGCCGCATCTTCAGGAGTTTCAGCTACATTCATGAAATAGTGTAAACGTGCAATATCATTAGAATCTGAAACTACATAACCTTCAAACCCCCATTGATCTCGAAGTACTCCAGTTAACAATGCTTTATTACCATGACTCGCAATTCCATTTAAATCGCCGTGAGACGCCATAATACCCAACGTTTTAGCTTCTTTAACAGCCGCTTCAAAAGGTGGATAAATTTCGTCAATTAATGTTCTTTCAGAAATTTCTATTGCGGCAAAATTAGAACCTCCTAAAACTTGCCCGTAACCCGCAAAATGCTTTGCAACTGCTCCTATATGCGTACCGTTTCCTAAACCTTCATAATCTCCTTGCACTCCTTTTACGGCACTAGTTACCATTTGTGTAACCAAATAAGTATCTTCTCCAAAAGCTTCACTCATACGTCCAAAACGTGGATCGCGAACTACATCAGCTTCAGGTGAATGACACATGTGCATCCCTCTTAATCTCGCTTCTCTACCTACAATATCCCATTGTCTTTGTACCAATTCTGGATTAAAGGATGCTGCCGACGTCATTGGGCGACCAAATCGAGTACAGCCCTCTGCATCAACACCATTATAAGATTCTGTAACAAACATTGCTGGTATACCCCAACGGTTATTTTCTATGATGTATTTTTGAAGTTCGTTATTGAGTTTTGCAGCAGCCACAGCATCAATATGCTCTCCTGGGTTTTTTATCCCTGCGATTCCCAATTTTAGTTTTTCTATAACTTTGTCAGATAATGTCAAGTTGCCATTTTCATCGGGTTTAGTACCTATATTAGCATGGAATATTCGCATTTGAGCAACCTTCTCTTCAAGTGACAGTTTTGGCAGTAATGCTTCAACACGTTCATCAATTGACAAAGATGGGTCTTTATAATCTGCTGAATTTGACTCCTTTTTATCGCACGAAGCAATAATAATAAGTACGGCTAAAAAAAGTAATTTCTTCATTAGTTTTAAATATTAGTATAATTTTAGTTTTTAAATTTAAATCGATTCAGAATAAAAGACTCTCCTTTAACACCTTTAAACACAAAGCATAGCGATTGGCTTTCTTTTAGATTTCCAGTATTAAATGTTCTTTTTTGAAAGGTGTAAATGTCATTTTTAGGCACTTTACACGTGAATAAAAGTGCTCCTTCAGGGTTGTCTTCTCTTATTTCTAACTCTGAAGCTTCTGTGGCTATTACTTCTAATTCTAAAATAGTTTTATCAGAGAGGTTCTTAACATTAGGGTAAATGGTATAACCTGAATTTTCAGAGGGTTGCAATGAAAACCCTCCTTTTGTATTTTCAACTTTTAAGATGTTTTCTGCTTTAAAATAGTCTTCAGCCTTAATACTTTCATCAGCATTATAATTCCCAACGCCCACACCGTCAACTCTAATAGTTGCCATTTCCCCGTTATCCTTATAATGTACATAACTTATAAATGCATCTCTAAAATAACGATTCCCTGTTTGACTAATGTCACAGTAAATATAGTACCATTGGTTGTGCCACTCAAAAAATGAACCATGGCGTCCTTGTAAAAAACCATTTGGCCATGTGGGCGCATCATAACCTTCGGCGAAACTTTCCTCTTTAATTACGGTGTCTTTGTAATCATAAGGTCCGTAAAGATTATCAGACATGGCATAAAAACAGCCCCAAGACAAATAGTATTTTCCATTATATTTATGTACAAAAGGTTTATCATCGGTAGGCATATTTTTATTATTTCCATGAGGATTATATGGTCCGCGCGGATTATTAATTTCTATTTTTTGCGGTGCCTCAGCTAAACTTATCATATCATCATTCAACTTTGCTATATAATAATCCCATACTCCAAAAATGATATAGTGTTCGCCGTTATCTTCAAAAACAGCCATGTCGTATTCATGGGTTGGAGTTATGTCAGATTTCAACAAAGGCTCCCCCATGACATCTTTCCATGGACCAACTGGTGTATCACCAACTACAACGCCAGTTTGCTCATTGCCTTCAGAAAAATAGAAGTAGTATTTACCATTTTTATAAGCAGCATCAGTTGCCCAACATCTGGTAAAATCTTTCCCTATATAAGTATCATTTGGATTTAAAACACTTCGTTTTGTCCAATTGACTAAATCTGGCGATGACCATATCCACCAATCTTCCATGATAAACTTATCATTATCAATAGATTTATCATGCGATGCATAAACGTAAGCGGTATCGTTAAAAATGTGAATGTGCGGATCGTTTAGACCAACGTTAGGTACAATAGGGTTTTGGGCGAATGCTAGAATGAAAACATTTAATAGCATTAATAGATTAATATACCTTTTACACATGTTTTTAAATTCTAATTAACTTTAAATATTACAAACAATAAAGATAAATTAACATCTTTTCATACCCGTCCTGTGCTGTTATGGTGTCATTTGTTTTTTTAGAAAATAATGGATTTATAGCGTTTGCCATTGCTTCTTTTATAGAAGTTTTAAAAGTATTACCCAATCTTTTTCATTTGCAGTTGGCGGAATACCTAAACTAACAATACCATTAGATTTTACTGAAGCTAAGGAACCATTTTGCAACTCCCCACCATTTCTAGGGTCAAACCATTTTATTTCGAATTCTTTTCCAGAATCTCCAAGGTTAATTGCTATTTTATCGGCATTAGCTTCCGCATAAATGGCATACACTTCCCCTTCTTTCGCTAGACAATACGCAATCTCTTCAGAAGTTATTAAATCACCACGAGGTTCCATCTCCCAAAATGGGATATGATTATTAAAAAAATGTAATGCATATCTATTTTGATCCCAAAATAAATCACGGCTTCTAAAGTCTTCACAGGTTAAATCGGAATTTGGGCTTGCATAGCCAAAATACCACTCTACCCCATAACCACCTGCCATAAGCGTGCCCCACATGGCTCTACCTCTAGCAAAATTATGCTCTGGATCTTCGTCATCTGGTAACAATGCTATATTAGCTTTTCCTGGTTCATCTACAGCTAAAGCCCATTTTCTGCCTGTAGCGTTCGACTTTTCTCGCCATTTTAAAACTCTTGGATGGACGTCATTAAAGTCAGGATGACTTAATTGTAATGAAGCTCCTGTTAAAGGCGATTGATCTCCAATTAATTCGGCATATCTATCATCTTTATTAGGGAATGTATGAATTACCAAATGATTATTATAGGGGTCTAAGTTTGAAACATAATGAGCTGCCTTTAAGACCTCTGGTATCGGTTGATTATTTTCTTCACCTAAATTCCAATTCATTGATAAGTGGTGTCCAAATCGTGCAATCAGTTCACGGTAATACAATTTACTCTCTATTCCAAAAACGCCTTTATCCATTAAATGGTCTGTTTCGGTTTCATGGGTTTTAAAATGCAAGAACATCCCTTTAGTTTCGGCATATTCAAAAATGCGTTCCCATTGGTCTAGTTTAGAAACATCAAAACGGGTTTTATGGAACATGGTTTCCCAGGCTTCTTTATTCTTTTTAACACTTGCATATGCTTCGTATTCTGCTATCGGTACTTTTAAAATATGCGGAAAAATATTTCTATCATCTCCGTCTACATTAAAAGTTAAAAAGGAAAATACATTTAATTCCTCACTTGCCAAGTAATTTATAGCTCCTAAAAGATTTTTACCTTTTGTTTTTTGCCACAAATATGGTGCTGCACTTTCATCAAAATCTTTTGCATGTGGTTCCCATTTTTTTTGAAAGCCCAAGGCATTTGTTGAAACATCAATATCAGTATAAGCTAATAGGTTTTCTGGTGCATCAACACCTAATTTTATAAAGTAATCGCCAGTTTCTGAAAACTTTAAATACGATTCGCCAACATATTGTAAGCGTCCTTTTACACGATTATCAATGCCTGTTTTATCTGATTCTGAAATGGTAAAAGTCCCCGATTGTCCATCCATAAAACCGGCACTTGTGGCGTTATTTAGGTTTTCAGCTACAGCTATATTATCACCTTTTTTAAATGATGTTGTGTAGGTCCATTCGCCAATAGCATCAGGCGTAAACCTAACCTGCCATATATTACCTGAAATACCACTAGTTTCAGCGGTATTACCATCAGCAGCATAAAATCCAGGAATTACATATGCTTTATCTCCATTTTTAAACGTTACGTCCAAACGGTAATTTAGAAACGGATTATTTTCATCCATTTCGTTGGTTTCTGGTCCTTCAAAATTTAAAGTTACTCTATGCCATTTTTTTAGTTCGCCATCAATCTTGACTTCTTTTTGTTGTTGGCAAGAATTAAAGGTTATAAGCAGTAAAAAGAAAAAAGTGATTTGTTTATTCATTGTTTTTATATTCTTATTTAATGACAATCTTTTTAATAAGTCTATCTGTTTCATTAGATAATTCTAAGAAATAAATCCCTCGCGTCTGGTTGGAAAAATCCACACTATTATTTGCTAGTTTTCCGCTCTCTAAAACTTGTCCTTGGATATTTAATAAGCTATAACGAATATTTATGGAATTTGATTTTATATTAAAAACTCCTTCACTCGGGTTAGGATAAACATCAATATTGTTTTTGTGAAAATCATTTATACTTAAGCCTGATTTTAAGTAAAGTTCTATTTTATCAGGCTCGCTTGATAAAGACCTCTGTTGTGTTAGTCTTATCATATTTTCACCTTGATTTAATGTAACATTAGATATTGTATTCTCGCCGTAAACATTCCAATCACCAGTTTTTGCTACTAAAAAATTATCATACAATTGTCCATTTATTTCCACATCCATAACAGAATCATCTCTGTTTCTAACAGCGATATACAATACAATATCATAAATTCCTGCTGTAGTTATTTGAAACTTATATTCTAGAAATTGATTGGAAGAAAAAGCATCAATATATTTTCCTCCTGAAGCTGTAGCACTAGAGCCTACATTGATATCATTACTGGCCGTTGTGTAATCTTCAGCCTCTAGTGATATCACAACTGGGACATCAACCTCAGATAGTGTAAACTCTTGAAAATATAGTGGTCGTTTATCACCCACTCCTGGTGTATTATTATCTGTATCTTCCATTAAATAAACATAAAGTTTATCACCTGTTACAAAAGCGTCAAAATGTGAATAATTTGTACTTTCTGTTCCTGTGTAGACTATTTCCCAATCATTCTGACCTTCTGGAGTAGTTTTAATATTTACTTTTCCGCCTAAATTTTCCACCATAAAAACATGTTTTTTATAACTGTATATCTCTCCTCGAACTTGAGGATTAGGAATTAACCCTCCTGAACTACTAGAAAAATTAGCATCTGTTGCTTTTTTATAATAATGTACATTAATGTTATCTACGCGTGTTATAAAGTGTATTGCACCATTTTCTGTAACTGTCCAAGACGGGTCGTTTGAAGTTCTTGGTAATGACGATGTTCCGTAATCATCTCCTGGTTGAGCAAATTGAACGAGGTCTAAATTAGAGTTTATATTATTTTGGATTGGCAACGAAATAGAATTATCATTAACATTAAACCAAGGTGTAGATGTGTTTTTTGGAATACCGTTAGTGTAAGCAAAATACAATCCACTATTCAGCATATAACCGTTACTCGTATCCGTATTATTATTCGTAGAGTACCGTATAGAGAAACCAGTATAAAATTTACCATTTAAAAAACGCTCACCGCCGTACATATTGTTTCTATTAGGTAATGCTAAAGTACCTTCGTGGAACATCCAATTAGCGCTCCATGCACTACCATCATAATGCGCTAAAAGTATATCGCCATTACCAGAGCCGCCTTGCCTATATCTTGCAATCAAACTTCCATCATCTGCTCTGTGAATCATGGGGTAGGTCATACGTTCATAATCCTCACCATTTTTTAAATAATTTTGCTTTGGATTAAAAATATCTAAAGTAAATTCATTATCTGGCACAAAGGCTTTGTTTGTATGTGAAACCGAATAATTAAAGAAATGATTTGGTAAAGATGATGATCTATATGCATGCATGTCGTAAAGTAAGTGAATCGTTCCATCTATTGTACTAACGCCAATAGCAGCCGTATTATGGGAATCACCACGTATACCTGTGCCATTTAAAATCTCTCCACTTTGCCCAACGTGCTTATGTGGAAATTGAATAGTTACCCAATTGGAGTTTGGTTCGTTTAAATTTTTTCTAGAAAGCATTAAATTTCTGGTATCCATGCCGCCTTTATACCAAGTAACAAAAGCATAGCCATTAACTACATCCACACAATCTCCATGCGGCGTTATTCTTCGTGAAAATCTATAATTTACATCTTTTGTTCCTGCAAAAAACAGTCCACCTTCACCAGCTCCTGAAACTTGAGATAATTCATCTAAAGTTACAGCAAGTTGTTTTTCTTGGCTCCAATACAATTGGAAAAAACAACACATAAGTAATAAAAGGTAAATCTTTTTCATCTCTTTCTATTTTTATTAAAAAATGCCAATAAGCTTAACTTATTGGCATTAGTTACTTAAAACGAATTTATTTTAAGCTGTATGGTATGCTTCCCCGGAGCGAGCCTTATAGACTCAAATGCCGAAGGTACTTTTTCTCCGTTATGAATTAAGTCTTTTCCATCTAAACCATTTAATGAAAATTCAGCCACCATGTTTCCAGGAATTTCAATGGTATAAGTCTGTAACCTAGCCCCATTATACTTATAACTTGCTTTTATTGGACCTCTGACCGTTGGTACGGTAATTTCACTAGATTTTAACTTACTCATTTGCGGTTTTATGGTGGTAATACCAAATCCGGGTGTTTTTGGTTTTATACCCCATAAACCTCTCGGAATTACATTTGCTGGTACAGCACCCCAAGCGTGATTCCAGTCTAAATTGTTTTTATACTGGTTATCCCAAGATTCCAAAGTTATTGTTGAGCCAATACGTATCATATTATACCAACTTCTATCTGAAGTATCTGTTAATAAATCTAGTGCATAATCTTCTTCGCCTGCATTATACAATCCATCCATTAAGAATTGTGAACCATAAACACTACAAGCCATACCTCGAGATTTTACGTAATTCACTACAGATTCATAATGCTCCTCAGGAACCAATCCAAAAGCTAATGGCATCATATTAGCATGTAATGATGCGTGGTCTGTACCAATACCATCAACATAGATCCCACGTTCTTTATCAAACATTTGTTCGTTAACTGCTTTTTTAGCTTTAGCAGCTCTTAGTTCGAAATCTAAAACCTCTTGAGTTTTTCCGAGGATTTTAGCAAACTCGACCATGATTTTCATATTCTCATAGAAGAAGGAATTAATAACTGTACTGTATGGCTTGAATACAAAACCATCTAGTTCTCCAGGTGTTTTACTACCATTAAACTTTGGCGGTGGCCAATCTACAATATCGGTTAATGGTTTTTTATAACCATCAGGAAAACCAAGCTTGCGCATAAATTCTTTATCAACCTTAGTAGAAGTAATTAAACCGTCTTCATTAGATAATTCAAAAAGTGTTTTATGTTTTAAGGCTTCATAGTAACGTTCTATAAGTTCGGTATTACCTGTGTACATATAATCGGCATAAATTAATAATGCCACATGTTGTTGCCATTCGGTTGGCCAGGTCGGATTTTTCATAAAATACTCGATAGTTCGTCTAGCTATAGCATACTCCCTATCTGTTGTATAATGACTTAACTGATTTAAATAAGCATCGGCTTCATAAGGAATACGTTCCCTATCGCCATCAACATATAATCCGTTAAACGTAGTTGCTTTAATAGAGTATTTACATAAATCCCAAACTTGGTCTAAAATATCATTATTGCTTTCAAAACTACTAGCTTCTTCATCCCAATAGGTATGAAATGCAAGTTGTTCAACATCTTCTGATGCTATTGATTCTTGAGCGCCTTCAATTTCGGCATATCTAAATGGTACAAGTGGAGGAAACCCTTTTGGTAATGGAATTGCTTGATTTGGTCTTGTATTTCTCTCGTTAGTTTGTACTTGAATTTGATAATCTGTTTTACCTGGTTTTACATCAACCTTAATTTCTTGGTATCTGATATTACTTTTGGCAGGTGGTGTTCTATTTACACTACCATTATCATTAACCATTTCTCCTACTCTTACAGTAAGTGTGTGTGGCGTTTTTGCATTATACTTAAAATTCATAGTAGCAAATGCAGCTTTTCCAAAGTCTATAACATATAAATCACCTAGTTTTTTAAATGCTTTTGGCTTAACATACGTGGTTATAAATTTATTTTCGGTTGAAATGATGTAACTATCACTTTGTCCTGTAGTGAATTTTTGTGCTTCGGAATAATCTACAAGTCTATTCTCCTGCTCCCATATTCTCACCTTCCAGTAATATGTTTTTCCAATTTCTAATTCATTACCGCCATATTCGACATCTGTAGATTTATTAGAAGCTACTCTTCCGCTGTCCCATACATCGCCATTATTATTATCAATATCTTTTTGGTTTGAAGCGACTAATATTTGGTAAGCCCCTTGAAATCTAGAACCTAATGGGACTGTCCATCCAAATTCTGGTTTTAAATCAAATATTTTAACATCGGTACTCGGTTCTCTAATTAACTCCACAGTCAAATCTGTTGGTGCTGCTCTGAATTCGTTGCTGTTTTTCTTAATTAACTCATCTAGTTTAGCACGAAGATTATCAGCTACGGCTTTGTATTTTTTCTTTCCTATTAAATTATTTATCTCTTTAGGATCTTTTTTTAAGTTGTAAAGCTCTTCAATCGATTTATCATTTACATATCTAAAATATTTCCATTCTTCAGTACGCACCCCTTCACTTGGTGGAATTTCACTAAAATCCCAAATGTGTTCAATTAAAATAGTATCTCTACTTACTGTATTTGTTTCTTTATTAACTATTGGCATTAAACTTTTTCCTTGCCATGAATCTGGAGCTTGAACACCTGCTAAATCTGCAATTGTGGATGGTACATCAATATTCAATACCATATCATCAATATCTTGATGCTGATCTAATCTAGGGTCGAAAACAATTAAAGGTACACGAATGGAATTATCATACATTAACCATTTTCCTGCCAGTTTACGCTCGCCTAAAAAATAGCCATTATCGCCCATAACAATAATTACTGTATTTTTATCGACACCTTGTTCTTTTAGTTTTTCTCTTATTTTGGCAATTTCTAAATCTATTCCAGAAATCATTCTATAATAGCCTTTTAAACTGTGCTGATACTTTTCTGGAGTATCGTAGCGCCATGTCCAGCGTAACCAGTTAAAACCTTTCTTAACAATTTCGGGCTGCGCATCAAAGTATTTATCATCCCCTAATTCTGGACCTGGTATAGTTGTGTTTTGCAATAGCTTATCAGTTTCTGTTTGCCAAAAATATTGTTCTGGCGCTCCGTCGTGTGCATGAGGTGCGCTAAAACTTAATGATAAGCAAAAAGGTTTTTTGTTTTTAGCATTTTTGCCAATAAAATCAATAGCCTGCTGACCTGTATATCGGGTTAGATGAACCGTATCATTATCAATAGTTTTGTAATAATACCCTCTTCTATCTTTAAAACCATTATTTCTATCGTATTCATCGTACTCGTCAAATTGCTTATCCAAATCATCATAACGCACACCATATTTACCATAAAACCCTGTATAATAGCCATTATCTTTAAGGACTTTTGGATAAGAATTTGCCATGTATTCTTCACGCACATTACCTGTTTGAAAATTGAAATTGTGAGCGCGTTCATGAAGCCCAGTTAATATACTTGCTCTACTTGCAGCACATATTGGTGTGGTAACAATAGCTGTATTAAAATAAGTTCCTGATTTTGCCAAATCATCCATTTGCGGAGTTTCTACAAATTTGTTTCCGGCATAACCAATGGCATCAAAACGTTGATCGTCGGTAAGAATGAAAATAATGTTTGGTTTTTCTGTGCTATTTTTTTGTTGTTGAGCTATAGCAACATTTAAACTACTAAATACTGCCAGCATTACTAATAAAAAACTATTTTTAAACATAAATACGCTTGTTAATTATTTGAAATAGATTACGTAAAATTCTTAGCTTTTAAAATTAAAGCTTTTTGAATTTAAAGCTATCCTGCCCTATCCTGAATTGGAAGTATAAAGCTAAATTATTTTTTTCAATTAAATGTACAAAGTGATTGGTTGAAGAACCTAACAAGTTTAAACCAGTTAATTATGAATTTTTGGCATTAAAAACTTGTAATAGTTCGTTTAGGACAGAATTTTAGAATTCCATTTTACAATTTCGTTATTATACATGGCATCAAGCCCCATTTGTACGCATATAGCAGCCTTAGCGCCTGTAATAACACTCGACTCTGGTGTTTTGTTAATTACTATTGATGATTTAAAATCTATCAATGCCTGTGTACTTGGATTTAAATGTTCAATATTTAAAGGGTAACCTTTTTCTGTTTCCCAGTGAGCAGTAGCTCCACTTACGCCATCAACCTCTGCAATAATTTTATTTTTTTTACCTTCAGGATAAAACCATGCGTTTTTTGTATCGATTAGGATGGTGCCTTTATCTCCTAAAACTTTAATTTGGTAACTGTCTTTTGCATTACTTGTTAAGCATGTAAATTTTGCCTTTACACCATTTGGGTAACTGTAAATTAAATGCACATTATCATAAGTTTCTCTACCGTCCTTCCAATAATCAACACCACCCATTCCCATAACTTGAATGGGCGTGTCATCAAGTACCCAATTAACAAAATCAATTTGATGTGAACATAATTCTGCAACTAACCCTCCTGAGAACTCTCTATACATACGCCAATTAATGGCTTTTTCAAATTTAGAATCTGGGACTGGACGTCTCCAACTCCCATGTCTATTCCATTGGCATTCGAAGGCAATAATCTTACCTACTTTACCTTCTTGTATCAAATCTACTACGTGGGTATATAATCGTGAACTATGATATTGATGTCCAGTTTGGAATATGGTTTTAGATTGACTCACCTTTTTTACTAATGCATCTATACCATCAAATCCTTTAGCTAAAGTTTTCTCGCAATATACGTGCTTACCAGCATCAAGTGCATCAATAGCTATTTTTGAATGCGTGTTAAAAGGGGTTGCTACAATTACAGCATCAACATCTTTATTGTCTAGAAGTTTTCGATAATCAGAATAACCAATAGGGCTGGAATTTGCTTTTGACATTCCTTTTTCTAAACGAAATGGAAGAACATCACATAAAGCAACAACATTTAAATGATCTATAGTATTTATAATTGAAGTAAGTCCACCACCACGATCACCAGTACCGATAACACCAATATTTATAATATTATTGGCTTTTAAACCTTTAACAATATTACCATACAAATAAGATGAACTTAATACACCCGTGGTAGCTATACCAGTTTTTTTTAAAAATGAACGTCTCTTCAAAAGTTTATATTTTTGGCTCCCAACCTGGTTCGTATGTTCTTGACCAAAGATTCATGGCATTTCTGTTGTACATCATACCAGTTTTATCATCTATGTCAAAACTATCATTAATTCTGTAAGCAATATTGGCATAATGCACCAAGGCCATACTTTTACTAGCATCGTCAATTGGTGCAGTTAATTTTTCTTTACCTCTTATGGTGTTAAAAAGATTTTGAACATGTTGTGTAGAAGTATCTCCACCACCACCTAAAGCGGTCCCGGCTTCATTTGATGCCGAATTATACTCTTTTACTAATTTCCCTTTACGGTCGTATAACATATATTTACCTCTATCTACAAAAACAGATCCTTCTGTACCATAAATCACAGTACCTCGACCCGTTCCATAGGTACTATAACTATTTCTGGATTTTCCATCCCATTTAATAATTTTGTTATCGGCAAACTTAAAAGTAGCTTCCATATCATCATACATTTCCCATCCATCTTCTAAAAAATGACGCTTTTCTGCTTCAACATAGACATGTTGCGGAAAATCTACTTGTAATGCCCAACGTGCGACATCTAACTCATGTGTTCCATTATTACCAGCTTCGGCTGTTCCATAGTCCCAACCATACCAATGCCAATTATAATCCCAGGTTTCAGAAGTATAATCTCGTCTTGGTGCTGGCCCCTGCCATAAATCCCAATCTAAGCCTTTGGGAATAGGAGCATTATTTTGCTGTGGCACTTCACCGCGTCCATTATTATAAAAAGCTACGGCCTTATATGGTTTTCCTATAATTCCATTATGAATTTCATTTATAATTTCAATGGTATGACCAGATGAACGTTGCTGGTTACCCATTTGAACCACTTTATTAAAATGTTTTGCTGCTTTAACCAATTGCTCGTTTTCATACATATTATGGCTACATGGCTTCTCAACATATACATGCTTACCTGCTTTCATAGCCATGATTGAACCTGGTGTATGCCAATGGTCTGGTGTGGCATTAATCAACACGTCCACATTTTTATCGTCTAATACCTTTCTAATATCATTCTCTAATATCGGATTATAGTCAATATGTTCTCTAAATGCTTTTAACCCTTTTAATCGTTGACTTTCCATAACATCACACAAATAGAGTAATTTAATATTACTTTCTTTTAGCGCTATGGGTGATTTAAACGCATTTAACCGTCTCCCTAAACCTGCAATTGCAACATTTAAACGCTCGTTTGAACCGACAATATTATTATAACTTTTTGCAGACATAGCATTAACACTTCCTGCTAAACTAATCCCAACACTTGCTAAAGTTGTTTTTTTTATGAAATCTCTTCTGTTATTTTTCATCCTATTTTTTTTTCTGTGTTGGCAC
>NZ_JBATHX010000047.1:0-5052 GCF_049667265.1 Algibacter sp.
CTTTTATTAGAAGAAGAGCCATGCGTCATTTAGAAAAAGGACGTGTAGTTATTTTTGGTGGTGGAACAGGAAATCCTTATTTTACTACCGATTCGGCTGCTGTTTTACGTGCCATTGAAATTGAAGCTGATGTGATTTTAAAAGGAACCCGCGTGGATGGTATTTATAATGTAGATCCTGAAAAAGACTCTAAAGCCATTAAATTTAATACCATATCATTTGATGATGTATTACGAAAAGGTTTAAAAGTTATGGATACTACAGCTTTTACTTTAAGTCAAGAAAATGAATTGCCAATAATTGTATTTGATATGAATAAAAAGGGTAATTTATTAAGAGTAGTTTCTGGCGAAAACATTGGAACTGAGGTAAAAATATAATAATTGGCTTAATTTTTGACCAAGCATATATAGATAAAAGTTTAAAACAATGAACGAAGACATAAAATTTATATTAGATAGCACAAAAGAAGCAATGGATAACGCTATTGCACATCTTAAAAAACAATTTTTAAACATTAGAGCAGGTAAAGCAAGTCCAGCTATGCTAGGAAGTGTTATGGTTGATTATTACGGTTCACAAACACCACTTAGTCAAGTAGCAAATGTGAACACTCCAGATGGAAGAACTATTACGGTTCAACCTTGGGAAAAAAACATGCTTCAAGAAATAGAACGAGGAATTGCTTATGCTAACCTTGGATTTAACCCTATGAATAATGGTGATACTATTATCATTAATGTACCACCCTTAACTGAAGAACGTCGAAGAGATTTAGCAAAGCAAGCTAAAGCTGAAGCAGAAGATGCTAAAGTGAGCATTAGAACCGCTCGTAAAGACGCTATGAACGAGGTTAAAAAGAATGATGATGTGTCAGAAGATTTAAAGAAGAATGCTGAAATAGATATACAACAAATAACAGATAATCACGTTAAAAAAGTCGATGAGCTTTTCGATAATAAGGAAAGAGAAATCATGACTGTTTAATATCAATTAAATTTTAAAGGCGACATTTTAGTCGCTTTTTTTTATAAATTTTCTAGCTTCTAGGGTTATTTCGAATGTTTAAGTATTCTTCAATTTTCATATTCATGATTTGCACAACTTTAGTGCAAGCGCAAACATTCCATAAAAAAGACCTAGAACCTAAACAAGACTCCATTGAAAAGAAGGCATTTTTAAAAAGTCTTGGAAATGGATTCTACCCAACTAAATACATCAATTTAGATTTAAGATATTTAATAAAATTCAACCAATACGAAGGTGTAAGAACTGGTATAGGAGGAGAGACAAATGATGTTTTTTCAGAAAAACACAGACTAAACTCTTATGTTGTTTATGGATTTAGAGACCGTCGTTTTAAATATAGCATTGGTGGCGGTTTTCGCCTTGCCGAAAAATCAAACACATGGATTAACCTTTCATACACAGATGATTTACAAGAAACTGGAAGTGCAAAATTTTTAACTGACAAACGCTTCTTTCAGTTTTTTGAACCGAGGTTATTAAACATTGATTTATTTCATAAACACATTACAAAATCCATTTCGCTTGAACATACTCTGGGTTCAAAATTACTTTTAGGGTCAGAATTTGCTACAAGCAAAATTGACCCAACTTATGCCTATACTTTTGATTTGAAGGACGAAAATTTTGAAACTTATGATATTACTGCGGCAAAAATCGCAATTCAATGGAGCCCATTCAATAATTTAATTATTACGGATAGTGAACAACCCGAGCATAGCGAGGGGTACCCACAATTTACGTTACAATACACAAAAAGTTTTAAAAATATTTTGAACGGCAATTTTAATTTTTCAAAATTGGATTTCAGAACCATTTATAAAATTGGCAATGAAACCGATGCTTTTTCAGAAATTACTCTAGTTTCAGGTTTTGCCATTGGTGAAACACCGCTAACGCACTTATACCATGCTTACCCAAATAATATTACTAAAGAAAAAATTTTACAACGGTTTTCTGTTGCAGGATTAAACAGTTTTGAAACCATGTTTTTTAATGAATTCTTTTCCGATAGATTTGCTACTATTCAATTTAAACATTACTTAAAGCCATTTAATGTTTCTAAAACTTTAAAACCTCAACTAGTATTAATAACTAGATATGCTATTGGAGACATGAAATATCCTGAAAGGCATCAAAAAATTACTTTTGGCTCATTAGAAAAAGGGTATACAGAATCTGGTTTTGAACTTAATAAATTATTTTATGGCTTCGGTTTAAGCTTTACCTACAGATACGGCACATACCATTTACCAAATATTGAAGATAATATAGCCTTTAAGTTTACATTTAACGTCTCATTATGAGGTATTATCCTCGATTTTTCTACCTTTGCCCAACTTTTAACTAAAGCATGCTTAAACTTTTTACTAAAGATTTTTGGGACGTTACCGCAAGATTGATTTTACGTAATAAAATTGGCATTCTTGTAGGTATTATAATTATTACATTTCTATTAGCTCAGAAATGGGATAACATGCGTTTAGCCTATAGTGAGGCAAATATGTTACCAGACAATCATGAAGTAAATCTTGATTATAATAATTTTTTACAAACCTTTGGGGAAGAAGGCAATCTTATTATACTTGGTGTTAAAGATTCATCCTTATTTACTGTCAACAAGTTAAATGCATGGAATAAGCTTTCAGAAGATTTAAAAAAGAATGAAGCTATTGAAACAGTTATTTCTATCAAAGATCTTCAAAAACTAATAAAGGATACTGAAAACGAAAAATTTAAATTAGAGCCTTTTATTAAAGACTCTATAACTTCTATAGCTCAAATTGAAACCTTACAAAACGAGCTTTTTGAAAAGTATCCTTTTTACGATAATTTCTTATTTAATAAGGAAACTAAAACAATACGAACGGCTATATATATTAACAAAGCTATTGTAAACACATCAGCAAGAAAGGACTTTGTTGTTAATGTTTTATTACCAGAAATAAACAATTTTGAAGCCAAAAATAATTTAGATGTTAGAATATCTGGAATGCCCTATATTAGAACCCTAAATTCTCAAAATATTGTCGATGAAATTAGCACCTTTATTTTAGCTGCTTTATTAGTTACATCAGTAATTTTCTTTTTCTTTTTCAGATCGTTTAGAGCCACTTTAATTTCTATGATAGTTGTTTGCATAGGTGTTATGTGGACTTTAGGTATTATAGGTTTATTAAATTACGAAATTTCCGTATTAACGGCATTAATTCCGCCCTTAATTATTGTAATAGGTATTCCAAATTGTATTTTCTTAATTAATAAATACCAGCACGAAGTTAAGTTACATGGTAACAAAGTAAAATCTTTACAACGTGTAATTACAAAAATTGGTAATGCTACGTTAATGACTAATGTTACAACGGCTTCTGGTTTTGCTACTTTCATCCTAACAGAAAGTAAACTGTTAAAAGAATTTGGTGTTGTAGCTTCGTTAAGCATATTAGCCATTTTTATTCTTTGTTTACTCATAATTCCTATCATTTACAGCTTTATGCCGTTTCCGAAAGATCGCCACTTAGAGCATCTTAACAAGCGTTGGATTGGTGGTTTTGTTAATTGGATGGAGTTAATGGTAAAGAAAAAACGAATTACTATTTATATTACTTCTGTAGTTTTACTTGTAGTAAGTATTATTGGTATTTATCAAATAAAAATATCTGGCAGTTTAATTGAAGACATGCCTCAGGAATCTGAGTTTGTAAATGATATTCGCTTTTTTGAAGATGAATTTAATGGTATTATGCCATTAGAAATCATGATTGATACTAAGCGTAAAAAAGGAGTCATGAAGTTATCTACACTTAAACGTATGGATGAGCTCGAGGATTTAATTATAGAAACCCCAGAACTATCAAAACCTGTATCAGTAGTTGGCCTGGTGAAATACTCCAAACAAGCTTATTATAATGGTAATACTAAGTATTATCAACTCCCAACTTCACAAGAAAACAGTTTTATTTTATCATACGCGAAAAACTCATCTTCAGAATTAGATTTACTTAAAAACTTTGTGGATAGCACAGGTCAATATGCGCGTATCACAACTTTTATGAAAGATGTTGGTACCGATAAAATGGAACGCATTGAAGAAAATCTTCAAACAAAAATAGATAAAGTGTTCCCTAAAGATCAATTCAATGTCATTATGACTGGGAAAGCACTTTTATTTCAAAAAGGAACAAAATATTTAGTTAAAAACTTAGTGATATCCTTATCCTTAGCCATTCTATTAATCGCTTTATTTATGGCGTATATGTTTCGCTCTGGACGTATGATTATCGTTTCACTTATTCCTAACTTATTACCTCTTCTAGTAACTGCAGGTTTAATGGGGTATTTAGGGGTTCCTATAAAACCTTCTACAATATTAGTTTTCAGTATTGCTTTTGGTATTTCTGTTGATGATACCATTCATTTTTTAGCAAAATACAGGCAAGAATTGCAAGCTAATAATTGGAAAATTAAAGTATCCGTTTATGGTGCTTTACGCGAAACCGGTGTTAGTATGTTTTATACTTCTATTGTTTTATTTTTTGGTTTCTCAGTATTTACAATTTCAAGTTTTGGAGGCACAGTAGCTTTAGGAGCATTAGTTTCAGCTACACTACTATTTGCTATGCTTTCCAACTTGCTTCTACTTCCGTCATTATTACTTTCTTTAGAGCGTAGTATAGCCAACAAACAGGTTCTTAGAAAACCTTCAATCAATATTATTCCTGAGGAGGACGAACCGGAAGCCTAAAATTTTAACATTATTATTTTACGATTTAGCCAAATAGCTAAGGGTATTAATATCTGAAAATTTTATATTTACATTATAAAATTTTCAATATGCAATTAAAAACAGTTTCAGAATTACTTACCCAAGATATCATTATTCCAGAAGTTGAAATTAAAGGTTGGGTAAGAACCTTTAGAGCCAATAGATTTATCGCTTTAAATGATGGTTCTACTCTAAATAATATTCAATGTGTGGTTGATTTTGAAAATTTTGACGAGGCACTTTTAAAAAGAGTAACAACC
>NZ_JBATHX010000048.1:0-6067 GCF_049667265.1 Algibacter sp.
AAAGGAAGATTAATTTCTTTTTAAATCTATAAATTAAAAACCGCTTCATAAAATGAAGCGGTTTTTTTATTCCTTAAAATGAATCACACTATTTATGTGCATTTTACAAAACGTCTGCTGTAACTTCCAAATCTATCGTAACTGCCATAGTAAAAATCATAGCCTCTGAGCATTTAGATTCCCCTTCTACGCCAATTAAAACATCTTTGCCAGATTTAAGTTTTGATGCTATGGTATTTAATTGCGCTACATTAGTAACTTCAAATATGGTACCTGCATCAACTATTTGCTTTACAATCATGTCGTGATCAACTAATTGAACACCATCTGCTACAAAGTTTCCAACAATTGTACCCTCACTATCACCAGAGAAATCAATCAACCGATAGGTAAAACTGGTTATTCGTACATTTTGAATAACATTGAGGTATTTTTCAGTATCTTGATTATTAATATTGATTAACATGGTTTCGTTAAGAACCATATTCTCTCCTGCTTGAACTGTTACATTTAACTGCTCATTTATTGTAGTATCAAAATCAACCTCAGTAAGCTCGTCGATTTTATCGCAAGATATAAAACCTTGAAGAACAAATAAAACTAAAAAAAAATTAATAAAAGTTTTCATAATATAAAAATTTAAACCGTTAATAAAAGCTTAAATAAATTTACGAATCAACCATTAATATTACAATTTTTACCAACTGATAGATATCAGTTTTAATATAAAACCAACATTGTATAGCAAAGTTATTTTTTTTAGATTATTCCCTAAAATGTTTGAATTCAAATATTAAATTTCAGTTTAATCTAGATATGGTAGTTTTAAGGTTTTGAAATGGGAGCAACTTCAATTGGTGTTTCTTCAACAGCGAATTGGGTATCGTACTTTTCAAATACCTTTTTTATAATATATTTCCCTAACACCATTTTTTCCAAAATAATATCGCCATTAAAAGAATATCCTGACCTTAAATTTAGCTTTTGGTTTTCTGATAAACTTATTAAAACATAAAAATTATTATCGGCTTCTTTTCTAATAGGAATAAAGCTTAATTTTCCAATTATTGGTCCATATTGATAGTAATAATAAGCATCCAGCTTTAAGTGTGTTGTCTGTCCAACCTTTAAGTATTTTAAATCTTGCTCCTTTACGCGCGCTCTAGCATAAAAACTATCAGAATCAGGTGAAATTGAAATTAAAGATTCTCCTTTATTAATGAAACTTAAATTTTGATTTTGTGTAAATACATTAACAATAACACCATCTAAATTTGCAATTAAAAACTGTTTATTGTCTGAAGATTGGACTATATCAATCGATTTCTCTCTAGTTTCTAATTTTGAGTTAACGTTTTCCTTCTGCTGGTCCAATCGGTTTTGAGATGCTATTAAATCGGAAATTTGAATTTCTAGAGTATTTTTACTTTGCATATATCCGTTTTCTAATGAACTGTATTGTCCATTTAACTGGCTTCTTAAATTCTGCAATTGTAAGTATTGACTTTTTGAAGTTAAATAATCGTCATTTGCCTGCCTAAGCTCGACTAAGCTAATTACCTCTTTCTTATACATTATAGAATCTGAGCTTAATTTATTACGTTTAATTTTAAGCTGCTCATTTAATAAATAGGACTGTTGCCCAGTACTTCGTAATTCATTACTTATTTTTTTCTTGTTATTTATATACTGAACAGAATCGAGTTTAATTTGTTTTTTGAAGAAAGCAACTTTCTCTTCAATATTTAATTTATCAATATCAATAGATTTATTTTGCTGAAAAATGGTTACAAATTCACCACTTGCATTATCTATTTCCATTAAGGTATCGCCTTTAACTACACGGTCGCCTTTACTTACATAAGTTTTTCTTGGAATAATTTCAAACGGGGCCTTAAAATTTATTTCTGGGTTGTTCGAAACTATTTCTCCATAATTGTAAGTCACGGTATCATTTACGGGAATTACAAACATACAAACCGTTACTATGGCTATAAAAATAACTAAGATTCTAAAGAAAATTTTTATAAAATTAATTTCCTTAGTCTCATATAATCTTTTATTATCTAAACTATATCTACTCATTTATTTTTGCAGCGTTAATTCTCCTTTACTCAGGATATAAGTTTTATTAAATTTCATATGATCAACAGCCTCATGAGATATTATTAAAAATGCTTTTTCTGAGGCCATTAAGGTGCTTTCAATTACAATTCTTGATGCTGTATCAATTCCAGATAAAACTTCGTCTAACATTATAATATTTGCATCGCTAACTAAAGCACGTAGTAATAATATTTTTTTTCTTTGACCTGTTGAAAGGTTTTTACCATTTTCACTTATACCGTAGTCTAAACCAGCATCATTGGAAATTATATAATCGTAAAAATCTATCTTTTTGGCCATTTCAATAACATGGCTCATTTCAACATTTTTACCAAACGTTATATTATACAATAAGGTTTCATTAAATAAAATATCTTCGTTGGTTACTAATAAAATGTTATCCCTTATAATATTCTTATCATAAAGCTTCACATCAACATCATTTATTTTAATAGCGCCTTTGGTTGGGCTATAAAGTAAGGCCAGTATTTTGCAAAATGTAGATTTACCAGAGCCATTTTTACCTTCAATTTTAATTTTCTCTCCTTTTTTAATATTTATATTAATATCTTTTAATATTGGAGATCCTGGCATATACTCAAATTCAACATGATTAAAGTTTACGCTTTCAATAGCTACTTCAGTTATAGTTTGTTGTGCAGATTGTGCGATTTCTTTTTCATTAAAATCAAAATACCTTTTTAAGATTACTAAGTTTTCTTGCAAGGTTAAATTCTCACTTAAAATATTACTTAATGAACTAAATATTTTGGATGATAACGCCAAAAACGTAATGATTTGACCTAAAGTTATGGTTTGGTACAAAATGGCATCTTTAGCCAGCAAGGTTAAAATAGTAAGCCCCGCAAACAATGTTATTAAGCCAACAACAGTAGAATTAATGATACTGTAATATTTAACTTTTGTTTGAATCGCTATAAGCTCATCAATATTATCTTTTACTTTATTTGAGAAAACATTTTCAATTTTAAAGCTTTTTATCACTTGGATGCCTTCAATTTTTTCAATCATGGTAGAGAAATAATTTGCTTTAATTGCAAATCGTTTCATCTCGTTAGTTTTTAAAATTGGCGTCATCACTCTGAACCAGATATAAAAAATAATCATGACCACAAACACTATGGTTGTTAATTGCCAATTAATAAAAAACAGTAAAACAAGCGAATAAATAGACACTACAATGTCCACTAATATGGTGGTGAAAAACCTTAAAAAGAAATCCTTTAATTTTCTTGAATCACTTAGTCTTTCTGTTAAATCTCCACGTCTAAAATTTTGAATAAAACGAATAGAGAAATCATTTAATTTCTGGTCGAAAGTGCCTAAAAAGTATTTATCCAATATATTACCAAGATGAATACTTATAAACTTTTTATAAAGCGCTATTACAATATTGAATATTTTAAAAATAGCAACGCCTATTATGAATAAAACCAATATGTTTAGCTGAAAACTCGGTAATACTTTATCAATTAATATTTGATTAATAAAAACTGCCAATTGTGTTACAGATGCAGCAAAAATGGCAGTAAAAATGTAGATATACCAAATTTTTCTATCAGATTTTAAGCCTCTTAATAATTTTAAGTACATGCTTTCCTCTTCCAAAGGATAGTCAGGATGTACAATCGCTTTTTTATCCTTCGCTTTTACAGTTAAAATTAAAGGTGCTTTAATTTTAACTTGTTTTTCCTTAATTCCTACCGTTTTAAAATGTTCAGGAATTGACGGCATGTCTTGATTAAATATTAAATCAAGTAGAAACTTTTTTTCAAGTGCCTTGTCACTAAAAGGATAATTTTCCTGGTAATAGCCAAAATACATGAGCTTATTAAATAATGTTGTGATATCATTATCCTTTAAAGCTTTAGTTTTGTCAATTTTATAGGTTTCAAGTTCACTTTTAATTATAACACTTAAGCGCTCTTGCATAGCCACTTGATCGAGATAACTATCAGAATAATGGGCTATTTTTTTTAATTCTTGTAAAGTAAGATAGTAGGTTTTTACACGGTTGGAATCGTAAACTTTAAGCTTGCCGTTTTTTATTCCATTAATGACCACATAATGTAATTCATTTTTGTGTTCAATTGGCACTATGAATGGGAACAAGTCTTCAAAGTAGGCCTTGTTGTTTTTAGTTGTATTTACATCTAACAAACTAAAGCTTGCCTCGCACTCATTATTATCAAAAAACGTTTTTAAATCGCTCATTCTCGAGCCATATTGATTTAAAAATACTTCATCTTTAATGTAATCTCTACTTACATTTTTATGTAAAATATTATAAACGGTTTTTACAGCACTTATACCACAATCGTTATTTCTTATTTGTTGGTCTATCATGTAATATTACTGTTATAGTAGTTGGGTTCTAATGGCTCAAATATATTGCATTTATTTTTAATTATAATTTTTGCAAATATCTTTCCAGTTAGAATGCATTTTTATGGCACTTTCAAATCTGTTTTCAGGATTTAATTCTAAACTTTTTGTGATAAATTGTTTTACGATATTGGGCATTCTTCGTTTTAAAAACACGTCATTTTCACTTAAGTTTAAATTTTGTTTTTCATCAACCATAGTTTTCCAAGTATCTGCTTTAAATGGCAGGTTTTTTGTAAAAATGTAGTATATAATTAGCCCTATTTGATATACTTCAGCTTGAAATTGGGTCACTTTTGAAAACCGTCTATCTAAAGATCGAAGTGCCCTTTCAGGAGGAATAAACGCGTAAACCCCGCCATTTCTAACCTTTCCTTTTTCGGTTTCAGTAATTAATTCAACTTTATTAGAATAGCCGAAATCAATAATTACAGGTACGCCATTTTTTTTAACAAGAATATTACTAAAATGTATATCGCCATGATACACATTTTTAGTATGAATTAAAGCAAACCCCTTTAGCATTTTTAAAACAAGTGCCATTTTTTGTGGCGTACTTAACTTATTATTTTTTACATATTTTGAAACAGAAATACCCTGAACCTGTTTTAATTTAATATAGGGTTGCTTTTTATAGGATTTAAAACCAAGTGTTTTGTTTATGTAAATAGAATTGAATTTTATTAAAAAATTATATTCTTCTTTAAAATGAAAAAGGTATTTATTAAAGCTTTTTTCGTCTTTAAACTTGGCTTTATTAAGTAATTTTATGACACTTTTTTTATTTGTTTTTAAATCTCGAACCAAATAAACATCTGTTATTTTATTGTTTCCTAAAATGGATAATACTTTATAGTTTAAAAAGGTGTCTTTTTTTTGAAAAAGCGTATCAAGCTCAACTAATTTTTCGGTTTTATCTTCAGGAATAATCCATTTTCTTTCTGTTAAGTCTTTAAAAAAACTATTTAATTGGTTTGCCAACAACTTCTCTTCCTCAACAGACTCAATATTATATGCTTTTTTGTATAACTCATGAATATCACTTAAAGAATTTGGTAATTCAAAATATTTCAAGAAATGAAAAATAGTTTCATTAATTAAAAACACATTTGTTCGCCTTGTAGAAATTATTGCAAAATACTCTAACTCTTGGTTTTTATTCTTTTCTGAATTGAGTTCTATATAACTAGACAGTTTATACATAAAAGCAGTTAAAACAAATTAATTAATTTTTTAAACAATAATTATTGCCAATAAGCACTTTGAAGTTTAGCTTGAAAGATAAGAAAGATGAAAAAAACAAGAACAATTAAAATGAAAAAAATAATTTTAATCTAAAATTAGAGCAAAAAAAAACAGGTTTACAAAAGTAACCTGCTTTTTTTTATAATATATTCGAAATTCTATCCTTCTACATAAATAACGGTTACTGCAACAACTGTACTTGCACCACAACCTGATGAAGATGATGAAGATGAAGATGAAGAACTTCCTGATCCAGAACTAGAACCTTTTTTACCGTGTTTTTTTCCTTTTCTTTTTTTCCTTTTTCTTC
>NZ_JBATHX010000049.1:0-3495 GCF_049667265.1 Algibacter sp.
GGTTTGCGTTTTCATCCTACTGTAAATGCAAGTATTTTAAAGTTTTTAGCTTTCGAGCAGGTATTTAAAAATTCCCTAACAACCTTACCAATGGGCGGAGGTAAAGGCGGAAGTGATTTTGATCCAAAAGGTAAATCTGATAACGAAATAATGCGTTTTTGCCATGCTTTTATGAGTGAGTTGTTTCGCCATATTGGAGCCAATACCGATGTGCCTGCCGGTGATATTGGAGTAGGATCTAGAGAAATTGGGTTTTTATTTGGCATGTATAAAAAGTTAAATAACGAATTTACAGGTGTTTTAACAGGGAAAGGGCTTACCTGGGGTGGCTCCTTAATTAGACCCGAAGCAACGGGATATGGCAATGTATATTTTGCTCAAAAAATGTTAGAAACTAAAAATGATTCTATCAAAGGAAAAGAAGTCGTTATTTCTGGGTCTGGAAATGTTGCACAATATGCTGCTGAAAAAGTATTGCATTTAGGCGGAAAGGTATTAACGCTTTCAGATTCATCAGGTTATATTTATGATGCAGATGGTATAAATGAAGAAAAATTGGCTTTCGTTATGGAAATTAAAAATGAAAAGCGAGGTCGAATAAATGAATATTTAAAAAAGTATCCAAAAGCAAAATTTGTAAAAGGAAAAACGCCTTGGGAAATAAAATGCCAGGTAGCTTTACCATGTGCCACACAAAATGAACTTCATGAGGACGATGCAAAAACACTATTAAAAAATGGCTGTATTTGCGTTAGCGAAGGTGCTAATATGCCGTCAACTAAAGAAGCTATTGCTGTTTTTCATAAAGCCAAAATATTATTTGCTCCTGGTAAAGCATCAAACGCAGGCGGAGTTGCTACTTCCGGCTTAGAAATGACTCAAAACTCCTTAAGATTTAAATGGTCTAGAGAGGAGGTTGATAATAAACTTAAAGATATCATGTCTGATATACATAAATCGTGTTTAGAATTTGGTAAAGGTGATGATGGTTATGTGGATTATGTAAAAGGTGCAAATATAGCAGGTTTCGTAAAAGTTGCCGATGCTATGTTAGCACAAGGTGTTGTTTAAATAATTTTTGAAATATTTTAAGAAAAGCTTCCTGAATTATTAGGAAGCTTTTTTATTTTAAAATATACTATTTTCAGGTTAAACTCATTAGTTATAAATATATTTGAATTCTAAGATGAAGATTTGAAACAAATAAATATTAATAATTTCGACTTTTTAAGAGTTGTTTTTGCATTCACAGTTGCATTTGCACACTTAATTGAGCTTAGCGAGGTTGAAATGTTTCAACCTTATAAAGGACTTTTTAACACCCGTTTAGCAATAAATGGTTTCTTTGTTATCAGCGGGTTTTTAATTGCAAAAAGCTACGAAAACAGCAATTCAACAAAAGAATATATATTCAAAAGAATAAAAAGAATTGTACCGGCATATGTTTTCGTAATTTTATTTTGCGCCTTGTTTTTCAGCATTATTTCATCTGTTTCTATTTCCGAATACTTTCTAAATGCACAATTTTGGAAATACCTATTAGCCAATTTAACATTTCAGAATTATATTGAACCTTGTTTGCCTGGCGTTTTTGCATCCAATTTAATATGTGCAGTTAATGGGGCACTTTGGACTATAAAAATTGAAGAAGCCTTCTATTTGTTACTCCCACTATTTTATTTGATTACCAAAAAAGGAAAGAATAAAATGCTGGTTTTTGGTGTTATTATTTATGTGCTTTCAATAATTTATTTCAATTATTTTGTTTCTATAGATAAATACAGAATTGCAAAACAACTACCCGGTGCGTTAGCTTTTTTTATGTCTGGAATTATATTTTTTAAAAATTTTGATTTTTTTATAAAATGGAAACATCATTTAATTATACCCTGCTTGGTTGTTTTTATAATGGAACATATTATTTTTGATTCGCATATTTTAAAACCAATTTCATATAGCTTCATGGTTTTTTACATAGCATATAATTTTAAGTTTTTAAACCATTTTGGGAAATATGGAGATATCACTTATGGGGTTTATATTTATCATTTTCCAATCATTCAAGTAGCAGTTTATTATGGCTTATTTAAAACTTACAATCCGTTTATTGTTGGTGTAATTTTATTGTTACTTGTTATAGTATTAGCAACTATTTCATGGCATTTTCTAGAACTGCGATACCTATCCGAAGGCAGAAAAAAAAGACAAAGAAAATTATGGTCTAGCTAATTTAACTTTTTAATGGGTCAATTCAACCTGAATATTCCATAATAACCAATAACTTTGTTTGTTTTAAAATATATTATTTCAAGATGAAGTTCGTTAGATATAATATATTTGAACATTAATAATATTGATTTTGAAAAAAATACTTTTTTTACTTTTTTGCTTGTCACCCTTAATTCAATTTGCTCAAGATTTTTCTGAGCAATGGGAAGGTCATTTCTCGTACTACAATATTAAAAAAGTTGTAAAGGGCAATGATAAAATATATGCTGCTTCTGAAAACGCTATTTTTAGTGTAAATATTGAATCCAATGAAATAGAAGAACTTACCACTGTTAATGGGCTTTCAGGAGAAACAATATCTACAATATTTTATAGTGAAATATATCAATTATTGATTATTGGTTACGAAAATGGACTTATTGAAATAGCTTTTGATAACGAAGATGATGTATTAACTATAGTTGATATTATTGATAAATCGGCAATTCCACCAAACGATAAAAGAATAAACCATTTTAATGGTAATGAGAATTTGATATACATATCAACAAATTTTGGTATTTCTGTTTTTGATTTGGAGCGTTTGGAGTTTGGAGATACTTATTTTATAGGAAATGGAGGCTCGCAAATCCAAGTACAACAAACAACCATATTTGAAGGGTTTATTTATGCTGCTTGTTTAGGAGGCAATGGGTTGAGAAAAGCTGATGTGTCAAGCTCCAATTTGATTGATTATAATAATTGGCAAATTGTCACATCAGGAAATTTAATTGGGATAGAAACCAACGAAAACAAATTATTTACCATCGGAACAAATAAAAGAATTTATGAAGTAGTAAGCGATGTGTTGACCCCTTTGTTTACCTATGATGATTTACCTGTAGAAATACATTCACTTAATTCCTATCTGGTAGTGACTACAAAAAATAGTGTTTTTATATACGACGATAGTTTTAACTTAATTAATCAAGCTTCAGTTGGAGGTGGTTTTAATACAGAATTTAATTCAGCTTTAATTGAAGGCGAGAATATATATATTGGAAGCAAAGATTTTGGAGTATTGAATTCCATGACTACTAATCCAAACGAGTTTGTTGAAATTCGACCGGATGGGCCGCTTTTAAATAACCTATTTTCAATTACCTATTCGAATAATGATTTATGGGGTGTTTCCGGTGGTTATAACTTATTTTATAATTTTATAGGTGGGGATAGAGTTAGAACCGGAATAAGCCGTTTAATAAACAACGAATGGTCGAATATTCC
>NZ_JBATHX010000050.1:0-1524 GCF_049667265.1 Algibacter sp.
ATAATGGTATTATTAGCCGATTTAAAAGTAAAGCCATTAATAGTTTTTCCTTTTATATCATACATTAATACGTTTTTTCCTTGAGTTACTAAAAAGCGATAATTTTTACGGTTATCATAATCAAAAACAGCAAGTGGTTGCGTAATATCATCATTAAAGTTTAAGGCAAAAGGTTTAACATCTTTGCCGTTTCTATCTAAAACATAAACTCTTTTTGGAGTAGCAAAGGCTAATTGAAGTCTTCCGTTTTTATACATGTCAATTTGTTCAATACGTCCTAAAACAGGGCCTTGCAGTTGTTTTTTCCAAAGAATTTTACCATTGTTTGAAATTAAATATAGATTGTTATTCACGTCCTGAACAACAATTTCTTTCTGTTTAGTTCTGTGATTTATTACAAATTGAGGGGTGTTTAAAATTGCCTTATCAAGTTTGATATTTAATTCTTCTGAAATGGAATTTATAGAAGCTCTTGTTTTCTGCTTGGTAATAATGCCATTAACGTGGGCAAAATTATAGTCGTAAATAAATTGAATAGCCGAGGTGTTGTAATCTTTAATATCGGCATTTGAAAGCGCTTCAGTATTTTTATTTAGTATCGTTTTTAGCGTTGAAGCGTTTGAAACTTGTAATAAAGACGAAGCATCGCTCAGGTTTTCTTTTGCATCTTTAAAATATGATTTTTCCCCAAGGGTTGTTTTGTTTTGATAATTAGCAATGATATTCTGAAGCATTTCTGAGTCATTAGAAAAAACAAAAAAGTTATCTAAAACACAATATAAATTCGCCTTTTTGTAACTAATTAAAGGGGCGAATGTTTTGGCAAATAATATTGGTTGGCTAAAATTATAAATATTAATTTCTCTATAGGTTTCTGCTATGGATTGTTCGCCTAATAGGGCGTCATTTGTAGCAATTACATCGGTGGAATTTAAAACAATGGCTCGTTTTTCGTTTTCATAAATAACCCCAACTTCAATAACTTCGCTAAAAAGGGGATGGCTATTTGAAATAGAATCACCTTTGTTGAATTTTGATAAATTGGATTCAATAACATCGAAAGTATTAAACGTAAAACTCATAAACCCATCGCTATTAGAGGGTGTGATGTTTTGGGTTTGATTAATTTGCGGTTTGGTATTTTTAAAAATATTAATCAGACTTTCAGTAGAATCTATTGCTTTTGTGATACCGTTAAAATAAGTTTCATTTTGATTCAGCTCCAAATCAATAGCTAAATAATTGCTGAATGCATTTAACGAAAGCGAATCTTCAATAAATAAGGACTTTATAAACTCGTTTTTAGGGCCGATTATTAATGAAAATGTTTTATCGTTATTGGCCGTTTTATATATTTTTTCGAGTTCGGGATTTTCATTTATGGCTTCAAAAGCGTTGTCAACAAGTTTTTTTGAGGAGGATGCGAAAAAAGTGCTATCAATTATTGCACTATATATAGTGTTGCTGCCAATAGTAGATTTTAAGATGGATTTTTTTCTGTAAATAAGCTTTTCTTCAGTATAG
>NZ_JBATHX010000051.1:0-5148 GCF_049667265.1 Algibacter sp.
AGCGCCAGTAAGCAACATTCTTGGAGCATACACCCTCGCTCCTTTTGATGATGCTGGTGGACATATTAATGTACATCAAGGCTACCACTATCATGCGGCCACTCAAGATATAGCCGATCGTCATACCGTTTCTCAAAGTGATACTCATTCTGCATTAATTGGTTATGCATTAGACGGTCATGGAATTTATGAAAGATTAGATACAAATGGTGATGAACCAACGGATTTAGATACTTGTAGAGGGCATTCCGATGATACTCGTGGCTACCACTATCATGCTGACAATCCTGGAAACAACAATTTTATTAACTGTTTAAAAGGTGCTTATGCAATTTAAATCAGCCAGACTTTTTATTCTAACTTTATTGCTTTTTGCTGCAAAACCTGCCTTAGTTTTTGGGCATAACCCATCGCTTTCTGGTACTACATTGCATCAAACAGAAGATAATAAATGGGTGCTACAAGTTAGTGCTTCGTTAACCTCATTTCAATCTGAAGTGCACAGAACATATGGAGAAGATAGTTATACTACGCCTGAAGCCTTCAACGAATTAGTTGTTAAACTTTTATCTGAAAGCATTACCGTATCTTTTAATGGTGCAGGCAATTTTAAATTAAAAGATCCTAAAGTTAGACTAGGCCATGAAACTAAAGTTGCTTTTTTAATTGATGAGGTACCGACAACAATTAACTCATTGATTGTTGAAAATAATGCCTTTAAAAGTATTTTTAAAAATGAAAGCTTATTAATTATTGCGAGAAAAGAGGGTGGAAATCAAAAATTCACACTTAATAATGATAATGACCATAAAGTCGAGTTAATTAATAATAATTCAAAATTTGAAATTATTAAGGCACAACAAAAAGCCCAAACTGAAAGTTCCTTAATGTGGGTTTTAGTAGGCGTTTCTTTACTAGGCATGATTGCTTTTGTTTTAAAAAAATATAAAAAATCTAATGTTTAAAAATATGGTCGATTTAAAATTCTATAAACTTTTGATGCTCATAACAGGAATACTTGTTTTTCAGGCATGTTCTAGTGATGATAGTAATTCTTCAGATGAAACGGAAGGTGATGATGGATCAACATATTTAATTTCTGAAGGGTTATTTAATAGCAGTTCATTAGTATCTTTTGAAACTGTAACTTCTACCTTAGAAGATGGAACAAGTGCAACGTGTTTTCAAATTACATTTTCTAGTAACCCATTAGAAAATGTTGGTCCGTTTTGCCCAACAACAATAGATGATGTTGCAGGACTGGGTTTTTATGATGGAGCCACAAATCCTGGATTGCGTGTTTGGTCTGAAGATTTATTAAATGATATTGAAGCAGATGGCTATGATATGGTTAATGATGATGGCACCGTGAATGTAGATTATTTTAACGCTGCTACAGATTCTAATCTTTCTTATTGCCTAGAAGCATCAGCCGACGATAATTTACAATTGGTTTTTACTATTCCTGCAGTTCCTAAATTAGCAAGTAGTAATAACAATATTGATGAAGTTGAAATTGTTGGCGTTTCCTTAGATGGTGTTCCAACTAATGGCGCTCCACCTTCAGCCATAAATGGTCCTGTTCAATTTACATCAAATAGCGATCAAATAAACTTCCCTTCAATAGATCCTTGTGGTGGGCATCATGATCCTTCAGGATATTACCATTGGCATTTAGTTCCGCAAGTTGCAAATAAAGTACTGATTGAAAATGGAATTACAGAAGTGTCGTGTACTAACATTACACAAACCAACAATGTGGAACTATTTGGATTTGCTAAAGACGGATTTCCAATTTATGCCTATGCTACAGAACCTGATGATTTAGATGATTGTGGAGGTAGAACGGCTGCAACAACTGAGTTTCCTGATGGAACATACCATTATGTTGCCAGTACAACTTCGGCGCCCAATATCCCAGCATGCTTAAAAGGGGTATCGGCAAGAAATTCATTTCAATTTAGATAATGAATATGAATAAATTTGTAATAGGGATTATCTTTTGGGTAATCCCTTTTATTTCATTCGCACATAATCCACTTTCTGCACGGTATTATCTTGAAACCACGCCTTCTGGTAGTGTGTTAACTATTAATTTGAGTCAATCTGGGATAAATCACTTAATGACCAAAAAGTTTGACGAAGACTTTTTCGAAAATGTAGATGAAAAAGCCTGGAAAGAATTAATAGTCAATTACATAAAGGAAAAATTCACCTTAAAAGTTGATGGTGAAAAAGTAGTTTTAGGAAAGGGCGGTATTAGATTAGGAAGTCATCAAACAGATTTAAAATTTGTATTACCTTTTATTTCAACGGAGTCTAAAGATATTTCCATTGATATACCTGCATTTAAGGAAAACGGGGAGCATCAAACTATTTTCGCCTATAATATTAACGGAAAAACAGACAAAGTCATTTTAAGTGAGCAAAACAACTATAAAGCCCACATAAACCTTACTGGTAATCCTATAAAAGCTGAAAGTACAACCAATTCTAAATGGTTAATACTACTATTTTGTGGCATCATACTATTAGCCTTAATAAAAGTATTTAAAGCTATTTTTTAGTAATTTAGAGTCTTAATTCTTGTTTTAATTCACTTTAAAAACAGAAAAAGTGGAAAAACAGGGACACTATTTAAATCTAGGCTATGAAATATTTTAAATGGGTTTTTATACTTTCGCTCCTGGTAAGTTGTTCTAAAAACATTTATCAGGTCTCTAAAACCGCCTACAAAAAACAGGCTAAAACGCTTGGTAAGAGTCTGCAAAATATTGAGCCAGATACTATTGGAAATAGAACGGTAAACGTCATAGAATCGCAAAATTTTAGTTTGCGGAAACCAAATTTTATTATCATCCATCATACCGATCAAGAAAGTTGCGAGCAAACCTACAAAACCTTTGCGCTACAACGCACTCAAGTAAGCTCGCATTATGTTATTTGCGACGATGGTACCATCACCCAAATGCTAAACGATTTGCTACGTGGTTGGCATGCCGGAAACTCAAATTGGGGAAAGGTTAGCGATATTAATAGTGTTTCAATAGGTATTGAATTAGATAATGATGGTCAAGAACCATTCTCATACGCACAAATAAATAGCTTAACTGCTTTATTGGAAGAATTAACCGAAAAATATAAAATCCCTAAGCATAATATTATTGGCCATGCCGATATTGCTCCAGGTAGAAAAGTAGACCCAAGCGCCTTATTTCCTTGGAAAGCCTTAGCCCAAAGCGGATTTGGTATGTGGTATGATGAAACCCAATTAGAAACTGTAATAATCGAAGACCATTTTGATGCTGTTAAAGCCCTAAAATTTATTGGCTATACCACCAGTAATCTTGAAAGCGCTATTTATTCATTTAAGCTTCATTTTAATCCTAATGAGCTCTCAAAAGAATTATCCGAAAAAGATAAAAAGATTTTATACTTGTTGGAAAAGGAAGTTTTGAGGGATTAGGTTAAGGAATAGGTTGTAGGTGGATTAAATCTTAATTAAAAAACAAACTACCTCCGCTTCTTCTTACTCTTAAACTTCGCCTTATTTTTCCTCTGATTAAAAGGCACCGCATCATCAAAGGTGTTTTTAGGGTCACCGCTTGGCTTATTTTTTCGCCATTTTTCTGATTTTTCAGGTAAGAGCACATCTAGTAAATCCTGTCGCCCAAGCTTATTCAACGTCTTTTTAATCCACGCCTTGTTTTCATCTTTATACCAAAAGAAAAAACGATGTTGTTCCTCTTTTTCTTTTCTGGTAATAGGCGTGTTTACTTTTTTAAGCGTGTATGGATGGTAACCACTATAATATATAACCGTAGCTACCGTCATGGGTGTTGGAGTAAACCCTTGTACTTGCTCTAACTGGAAACCCATATCTTTAGTTTCGGCAGCGAGGTTTGCCATATCTTCAACTTCACAAGCCGGATGATTCGAAATAAAATAAGGTATCAATTGTAAATTCAATCCCTTGGCAATATTAATCTTATCAAAACGCTCCTTAAACTTATGGAAGTATTTAAACGAAGGTTTCCGCATCAGCTTTAAAACGGGGTCGCTGGTATGTTCTGGAGCTACTTTTAGTCGACCAGACACGTGTTTGGTCATCACTTCTTCAGTATAATCATCCAGCTCTTTTGGGTCTGCATTTTTATTAAACTCAGGTACCAACATATCATGACGAATACCACTACCTATAAATGATTTTTTAACTTTTGGATGGCTATCAACTGCTTGATAAAGTTCCGTTAAAGGTTTGTGCGAGGTATCAAGATTACTACAAATAACTGGTGAAATACAACTTGGCGCCACACACTTATCGCAGATAGATTGTATTTTCCCTTTCATTTGATACATGTTGGCACTAGGCCCGCCAATATCAGACAAATAACCTTTAAAATCTGACATATTTGCAACCGTATCAACCTCTTTTAAAATAGATTCTTTACTACGTGATGCAATAAATTTACCCTGATGCGCAGAAATAGTACAGAAACTGCAACCCCCAAAACAACCACGATGAATGTTAATGGAAAACTTAATCATTTCAAACGCAGGTATAGGTCCGCGTTTATTGTATTTTGGATGCGGTAAACGTGTATAAGGTAAATCGAAAGACGCATCAATTTCAGCTTCGGTCATGGTTGGATAAGGCGGATTTATCATCAACGTCTTATCTCCTACTTTCTGGAATATTCGTCTTGCAGCTAGTTTGTTCGATTCTTGCTCAATTACTTTAAAATTGGAAGCATATTTTTTCTTATCCTTTAAACAGGTTTCATGCGATGCAATTTCAACATCTTCCCAATTACTATTTTTCGGAATTTTTTCGTCTTTATTTAATAATACAGCGGTTTGATTGACTGTATTTATACTGCTAAAAGGAACCCCTTTTTCTAATAATCGAATAATTTCACGAAGTGGCTGCTCTCCCATGCCGTAAACCAACAAATCCGCTTTAGAAGATTCCAAAATGGTAGGCATCAGCTTATCACTCCAATAATCATAATGGGTAACGCGACGTAACGACCCCTCAATACCACCAATTAAAACGGGTACATTTGGCCATTTTTCCTTTAAAATATTACTATAAACTGTCGATGCATAATCTGGTCTAAACCCAATATCGCCATTGGGCGTATATGC
>NZ_JBATHX010000052.1:0-38147 GCF_049667265.1 Algibacter sp.
TAGCTTGACGTTGGCTATCGTTAAAGTAAGCAGGCACAGTAATTACCGCACGAGTTACCGTAGTTCCTAAATAATCCTCAGCCGTTTTCTTCATTTTTTGAAGAATCATAGCCGATAATTCTTGAGGCGTGTATAAACGACCATCAATATCTACTCTAGGCGTATCATTATCACCTTTAACCACTTTATATGGTACACGTTCTGCTTCTTTTTTAGACTCAGAATATTTATTACCCATAAAACGTTTAATAGAATAAACCGTTTTTGTTGGGTTTGTAACCGCTTGTCTTTTTGCTGGATCACCAACTTTAATTTCACCGCCTTCAACAAAAGCGATTACCGATGGTGTCGTTCTTTTCCCTTCTGCATTAGGAATAACTACTGGCTCGTTACCTTCCATCACAGAAACGCAAGAGTTGGTTGTTCCTAAATCGATTCCAATAATTTTACTCATAATATTTTTTATTTATTGTGTTGTTTGTTCATTTTTAATTTCAGGTTGTATAAGTCAATCATTATGCCAACCAAAAAAATATGTCATAGTGTCATATTTCAGTCAGAAGTCGTCAGTCTAAATCAAAAATCGTAATTCGTAATTGTTTTTAGGCGCAACCACAAGGGTCGGGCTGCCTGCCTGCCGGCAGGCAGTTCCGTTACAAGTCCTCGCACCTCTCCCGATAACTATCGGGATCGGGCTGTGGGCTTTCCTCTACTATCCCTTGCGCAACCATTCGCAGCAACAGTATCAACAAGCTAATTGCCTAACCCATGCATTCTATAATTTATATTTGTTTAAATTAGTATTCATTTAAAAACCAGTAACCAATGATAAAATTCTTCAGACATATAAGACAGCAACTACTTTCAGAAAATAAAACTGGAAAATACTTTAAATATGCAATTGGAGAAATTGTCCTTGTTGTTATCGGTATTTTAATAGCATTACAAATTAATAATTGGAATGAAAACAGAATTAAAAATAAAGAAGTTAAAACTTTTTTAAATAATTTAATTCAAGATTTAAATGGAGATCAGGAAATATTAAATAGTATGAATAATTCACAAACTTTTAAATATTTTTCCATGCAATACCTTTTAGAAATGGAAGGTTCAAACCCCTATGACCCTATTGCTGATCGCAAAAATGACATTCCCCCTTTTAAAACATCCTATTATTGGGACAAAGAAATACCAAATGTTTATAATAAGGAATTCATTCAAATAGCATTTAGTGATACTCACAGAGCCCATATGCCTCCATTTTCTAAATCTACTTTTGAAGAACTAAAAAGTACAGGGATGTACTCTAAGCTTAACCCCGAACTCAAAAAGGGAATTAACTATTATTATTTATTCAGGCAAAATGACTTTCATGATAAAGTACTATTATTAACATTGGATTGGCAAAAATCTTTAGCAGAAGATGGATTTATTACAACGGACACCTATAAATTGCCTGACCCATTAAGCTTAATAAAAAACAATCCTAAAAGAATTGGTTTATTAAAAAGAATGATAAGAGAGTCTGGTTGGATTATTCAAAGCACAATTAATTTAAAAAAAAATAAAGAAAAGCTCATACAATTAATAGAAAAAGAAATCGCTTCTATTTAAAATTTGTGTTAATTCATGAAATTCGTGTCATAAAGATTTAATAAGTGCCAGTCGCAGTTTTCAGGCTCACTCAAACTCTTAAAATTATTACACAGAGTTTCACAGAGTAAAAGAGATCCACAGAGAAAAACTTTGCGCCATTGCATAATTAAAATATCCGTAAGACTATATTATTTGTGTTAATTCGTGAAATTCGTGCCATAAAGATATAATACCTTCGAAACAATCTCTCTATATTTGCCCAACTATAACGTTTGCGTAACTATGGAATGTATCTCAGTTTTCGACATGCTAAAAATTGGTGTTGGCCCATCAAGCTCACACACACTTGGTCCATGGCGAGCAGCCGAACGCTGGATTAAAGAGCTTAAAACCGCCAATAAGTTTCATAGCGTTGAGAAAATCACAGTCGACCTCTATGGCTCCTTATCCTTAACAGGAAAAGGACACGCCACAGATTTTGCGCTCATGCTTGGATTGAGCGGTGCAAATCCTGAAACCATTCCAACAAATAGTATCCAGACTATAATAGAGAACATAAAAAACACCAAAAGCCTAAATTTTAATAACGAACTAACCCTATCATTCAATCCAGCAACAGATATTGTTTTTAACAGAAAATTTTTACCTTTTCATGCTAACGGACTAAAATTCTCAGCAATTTGCAATGGCAAGAAAGCATCATCTACCTTCTACTCTATTGGTGGCGGTTTTGTTGTCAAAGAAGAACGTAAAAACGCCAAGCGAAACTTCGAAATAAAATGCACATTCCCTTATCCTATCGATAAAGGCACAGAATTACTTCAATATTGCAAAACTCTAGGAAAACCTATATCACAAGTCGTTTTAGAAAACGAAAAATCTATTCGTTCAGAAACTGAAATTGATGCTGAATTAAAACGCATTTGGGATACCATGCTCGATTCCATGTATACAGGTTGCCATACCGAGGGTAATCTTCCCGGTGGTTTAAATGTAAGACGGCGTGCATTCGATATTCATAAAAACATAAAAGGCGCAACACCATACAACAATCCTGTAGAATGGATTTATGCGATAAGAGACACCGAAGTTAAATTCCGCCAAATACTAAAATGGGTAAGTTGTTTTGCATTGGCCGTAAATGAAGTAAACGCCGCTTTAGGTCGCGTTGTAACCGCACCAACCAATGGAAGTGCTGGTGTAATCCCATCGGTTTTAATGTATTATTTAGTCATTGAAAACCACGATGGTGATTTTGAAGACATAAAACGTTTCTTGCTGGTTGCAGGAGAAATTGGAAGCATCTTCAAAAAAGGCGCAACTATTAGTGCTGCTATGGGAGGTTGTCAAGCAGAAATTGGCGTGTCATCAGCTATGGCTGCAGGTGCATTAACCGAATTACTTGGTGGTACTCCAGAACAGGTTTTGGTAGCTGCCGAAATTGCCATGGAACATCATTTAGGCCTAACCTGCGACCCTATTGGTGGCTTGGTTCAAATACCGTGTATAGAACGCAACGCTATGGGCGCTATAAAAGCTATAAATGCTGCCGAATTAGCTCTAGACACAAACCCAGAAAACGTAAAAGTTCCGTTGGATAAAGTGGTAAATACCATGTGGGAAACCGCAAAGGATATGCATTCAAAGTATAAGGAAACCTCTGAAGGTGGTTTGGCAGTTGGGGTATATTTAACAGATTGCTAGTTTCGGTTTTTAGTCGTAATCGCAATATTCAGGATTACTCAGATGTAAAAAAAATTATTTCACAGAGATTCACAGAGTAAAAGAGTTGCACGGAGAAAACACTTTGCGCCATTACATAATTAAAATATCCGTAAGCTTAATTATTTGTGTTAATTCGTGAAATTCGTGTCAAAAAAATAAAATAGTTCTCATTCGCAGTCACAGTTTTCAGGCTTACTCAAACGCAATAAAATTATTTCACAGAGATTCACAGAGTAAAAGAGATTCAAAGAAAAAAAATGGTTGAATATTATAATCGAAAACAACTGATAATCAACACGCAATGTTCACCTTAAAGAAAACTCTAAAAGTATCTGCTTAATTTAGTATTTTTACACGCAAACTAAACTTTAAATAGATGTCCGCAGCTAAAAACGAATATAAACGTGTTACCGTAAAAACATTAGTAGATATGAAAGCCAATGGCGAAAAAATATCTATGCTTACTGCCTATGATTATACCATGGCAAAAATTGTTGACGGTGCTGGAATTGATGTGATTCTTGTGGGCGATTCCGCAAGTAACGTGATGGCTGGGCATGAAACTACGTTGCCTATTACATTAGATCAAATGATTTATCATGCATCTTCTGTAATTCGTGCTATCGACAGATGTTTGGTGGTTGTAGATTTACCTTTTGGAAGTTATCAAAGTGACCCAAAAGAAGCGTTACGTTCTGCCATTAGAATTATGAAAGAAAGTGGCGCACATTCAGTTAAAATGGAAGGCGGCCGCGAAATAAAAGAATCTATAAAACGTATTTTAAATGCTGGTATTCCTGTCATGGGACATTTAGGATTAACACCTCAATCCATTTATAAATTTGGAACTTATACCGTTCGCGCTAAAGAAGAACAAGAAGCCGAAGATTTAATTGAAGATGCAAAATTACTTGAGCGCTTAGGTTGTTTTGGTATTGTTTTAGAAAAAATACCTGCTAAACTAGCTAAACAAGTTGCCGAAAGTGTCAGTATTCCTATTATTGGTATTGGTGCAGGACCAGATGTTGACGGACAAGTTTTAGTACTTCATGATATGCTTGGCATGACACATGAATTTAATCCAAGATTTTTACGTAGGTATTTACATTTATATGAAGAAATGACCAAAGCTATTTCTCAATATGTTGATGATGTGAAAACTCGAGATTTCCCTAATGATGAGGAACAGTACTAATATCGATTATTCGATTTTTGGATTGCTAGATTTTTCGAAAACCATTCTAATTATTCTAAAATTCAAACCTGTCAAATAATCTAATAGATTCTAATTAATGCATCGATTTAAAGACTTAGAAATCTGGAAAAAAAGCAGATTATTTTGTACCGAAATATATACTGTTACTTCGGAATTCCCTGATTCTGAAAAGTTTGGTTTAACGAATCAACTACGAAGAGCTTCAGTTTCGATACCGTCAAATATAGCTGAAGGTTCGTCTAGAAAATCCAATAAAGACTTTGCTCGATTTTTGCAAATCACTTTAGGTTCCGCTTATGAGGTTGAGACACAACTATTAATTGCATCTGATTTAGGTTTTATAAATAACGAAAAACTACAAGAGCTTTCAAAAAGCTTAGAGTCTATAATAAAAATGACCTCGAAGTTTAAATTTACTCTAAAGTAATCCAAAAATCTAAAAATCGAGTGATCCAAAAATCCAAAATACTTTCCAATAAAAACAATCTTCAAGTTTTATATGAAGACAACCACATTATTGTTGTAAACAAACGTGCAGGTGATATTGTACAAGGTGACAAAACGGGTGACAAACCACTAAGCGACGTTGTAAAAGAATATATTAAAGACAAATACAACAAACCAGGAAACGTCTATTTAGGCACCGTTCATAGGTTAGATAGACCAACTACAGGCCTGGTTATTTTCGCAAAAACAAGTAAAGTTTTACCCAGATTAAATAAACTATTTGCTTCAAAAGATATAAACAAAACCTATTGGGCGCTTGTAAAAAATGAACCTGCTAAACATGAAGACACCCTTATTCATTGGCTAAAAAAGAACCCTAAAAACAACAAATCTAAAGCGCACACAAATGAAGTTCCTGATAGTAAAAAAGCCATTCTTCATTATAAAACATTAAAGAAATTAGATAATTATTTTCTACTTGAAGTCAACCTTGAAACTGGTAGACACCATCAAATACGTGTACAATTATCATCAATTGGTTGCCCCATAAAAGGCGATTTAAAATACGGTTTTGACAGAAGCAATAAAGATGCAAGCATCAGTTTACACGCCCGACATATCGAATTTATTCATCCTGTTAAAAACGAGCCCATCTCTATTGACGCGCCTTTACCGGATGATGCTATTTGGCATGCATGTCTTTAAATTTTTCATATCTTTAAAAGAAAAAATTGAAATCAATTCAAGATATAGTTTCTGCACAAAAGTTATTTTTCAAGACTCAAAAAACAAAAGATGTTAATTATAGATTATCACTTTTAAAAGCATTAAAATCTGAAATTCTTTTAAATGAGCAAGCTATTTTAGATGCGTTAAAAAAAGACTTTAAAAAATCAGAATTCGAAGCCTATTTAAGTGAAATCGGCATAGTTATTTCAGAGCTAAACTTAGCTATTAAAAACCTTAAAAAATGGGCAAAACCAAAACGCATTACAGCATCGTTATTAACATTCCCTTCTAAAGATTATATTTATAAAGAGCCTTACGGAACTGTACTTATTATTGCCCCTTGGAACTACCCGTTTTTATTAGCCATGGAACCTTTAATTATGGCAATTGCAGCCGGTAATACGGTAGTTTTAAAACCTAGTGAATTAACGGTAAATACATCAAAAGTAATTACGGCAATTCTTAATAATGTTTTTCAAGATACTTTAGCTGTTTCTGTTGAAGGTGGTGTGGAAACTTCAACCGAATTATTAGCTCAAAAATGGGATTTTATTTTCTTTACCGGCAGTACAACTGTGGGTAAAATAGTAGCCAAAGCTGCTGCAAATCATTTAACACCTACTGTTTTAGAGCTTGGTGGAAAATCGCCTTGTATTATAGACGATTCGGTTGATTTAAAACTGGTTGCCCGAAGATTGGTTTGGGGAAAATTACTGAATGGCGGACAAACCTGTATTGCTCCAGATTATGTTATTGTAAAATCTAATATTAAACAAAATCTTATTGAAGCATTAAAATCGGAAATAACTAAAAGGTATGGCACCAATCCAAAAACATCAGAAGATTTCCCGAGAATAATAAATCAAAAAAACACGTTAAGACTTTCTGGATTGCTTAAGGATTGTAGCATTGTTTTTGGTGGCGAGGTGGACGAAAATGATTGTTACATCACTCCTACTTTAGTTGATGAACCTCCTTTGGATAGCCCAATAATGCTAGAAGAAATATTTGGCCCTATTTTACCAATATTAGCTTATGAAACGCAAGAAGACATTGAAAAAATAATCTGGAATTTAGATAAGCCATTATCACTTTATGTGTTTTCTAATAACCGATCTTTTATAAAAGAAACCATTAATAAATTTAGTTTTGGTGGTGGTGTTATTAACGATTTACTTATTCATTTTGGAAACCACAGACTCCCGTTTGGAGGTGTTGGCGCAAGTGGTATTGGGCAATACCATGGGAAACATGGTTTTGATGCTTTCTCTAATACAAAACCTATTGTAAAACGTGGTAATTGGTTTGACCCTTCGTTTAGATATGCTCCTTACAATGGGAAATTAAGTTTATTAAAAACCGTTTTTAGGTATTTTGGATAATCATGATAAAGGATAATTTAAAACTAACTCAACACCTTCATTTGGATGAGAAGTTAACTCAAATTTAGCTTGAATTAATGTCGCTCTACTTTTCATATTAATGAGTCCCGAGCCTTGTTCTATATCGTTTACACTAAAACCTTTCCCATCATCTTTTGCAGTAATAATGATGCTTTCTGGCTTATAATCAAGTGTAATACTTATATTTTCAGCTTCCGAATATTTAACTGAATTAGACAAAAATTCTTGAAGAATTCTGAAAATAATAATTTCATGTTTTCGGTCTTTAAACTCAACTTTATCACCGATAATTTTAAGTTCTGCCGAGGCGAATTTCATCTTTTTCATTCTATCCAACTCATTTGTTATCGATTTTTCAAAACCAATATTTAAAATAACGTCGTTATTAAGTGTTTTGGAAAGGGCTCGAACTTCTTTTAAACCATTACTAAGTGCTTCTGTAGTATCTTTAAACTTATCTCTAACATTATCAGCCACTTGCATTTTTAAAATGCTTAGTTGCATACTAGCAAAGGACAATAATTGCCCTACATTATCATGCAATTCCCAACCAATATTTTTTAATGTTTGCTCTTGGGCTTCGGTTTGTGCTTGTATAATTTCTGCTTCAAAAGCTTGCTGTTGCTTTATCCGTTCTTGAAGTAATTTGTTTTTACGTTTTTGAAATACCACAAAAAACACAATCACTAGTGAGGTAATGATAATTAAAACTAATATCATATACACCAATAAATAACGCTCTGAGGCTGTACTTGTTAATCGTTCTGCGGTCTGCACCATATTAAAGCAAATAAAAAAGTTAAATACATAGCTAAGTTGGCAAATAATTTAATCTGCCATTTTAAAAACACGAATTCCCAATCGGAAATATTGTTATAATTCTCGAAAAAAACTAACGGTGTTACAATTAACCACCAAATAAAAATAGTACCACTAATGTAAAAATTTAAGGATTTATAAAACACTAAAATTTTATTGCTTAACAAAATTTCTAGAAAGTATAATCCTGAACATAAAAATATAACAAATGCTCCTAGAATACTTATTAAAGGAAGCGAACTATTAAAATAATCATCAATATTAAATATAATATAAACAACTGAAAATAGATAAAACGCAATGCCACTATACTTTATAATACGTTTAAACTTATTTTTTCTTAATATTTTATGGTAATAGAAAGTAAAAAAAACAATAGCTAATACCTTCCAAAACAACGTATACCACCAATAATTCCTAACAAATCGAGTACCTTCTAAGAAACTAAAAAAACCATTATTTTCTATAAACTTAGTGTAGCTACCTAAAAAATCACAAATACTCACGACTATTAAGTAATAAATAAAGTATTTAGCTGAGGTGTTTTTATACCTCTTAAACAACAATATACCTGTTAAGGCCGCTATGGCTTCAACTGAATGTGTTAATAAACTATAATTTTTTAATAAAAAGTCGTTCACAAATTAATTATCTAAACTAATTTCTTTCTCCGGTCTGCACCATATTAAAGCAAAGGTATAAGTTAAATACATAAAAATATTAGAAAATAAATAGATCATTTTTCTCAAAGTAATATAATTTAAATCGAAGAAAAAATCTGGATGACGAAATGGCTTACTAAGGTCAACGGACCCATAATACATGTTGAAAAATGTTAGCGGTGTAATAACCAACCACCAAATAAATATAACAACAGAAATATAAAAATTCAATGATTTATAAAACTGCAAAACACTTTCACTTTGTAATAATTCAATAAAATAAAAAACACAACAAGTAATCACTATTATTGCTCCAATAATACTCAATATCGGGAAGGACTTGTAAAAAAAATCATTACCGTTTGAGATTATATAAATAAATGAAAACCCTAGGTAGGAATACCCTGTATATTTTAAAATTGTTTTAAATCGCCTATTTTTTATGATTTTAAAATAATAAAAATTAAAAAAAAGAATGGCTCCAATATTCCAACCTAATGTATACAACCAGAAGTTTCTTTCAATTAATGTACCCATTAAAAAATGTAAGGACTTATCTGGTCGCACAAGCAATACATAGCCGCCTACCAATTCTAGAATGGCTATATAGATTAAAAAGAATATGAAATATTTAGCTGCCGAATTCCTGTAGTTTCTGTAAACAAAAATCCCAGTTAAAGCTGCTAATATTTCCAAACTCTTGGTGAGAAATGAATAATGTTCAATTAAAAAGCCTTTCATTTTTCTTTATTAATTTCATTCTCTGGTCTGCACCATATTAAAGCAATTGTAAAAGTTAAATACATAAACATATTAGAAAACAAATAGACTTGTCTCCTTAAGTGAACAAAATCTAAATCAAAGAAATTTTTACCAATTTCGTATGTGAAATAAACACTATAAAAGGATAGTGGCGTTATAATTAACCACCAAAAAAAAATTGCTACGCTTATATAAAAATTCAAGGATTTATAGAAGTTCAAAATCTTATCACTAAGCAAAATTTCAATAAAATAAAAAACAGAGCATAAACATATAATAATTGCTCCTAAAACATCAAAAACTGTAAAAAATTCATAAAAAAACTGTTCCCAATGTAAGGTAATATAGATTAATGAAAACACAAAGAATAAGTAACCAGAATATTTTATAATATTTTTAAATAATTGTTTCTTTAAAATTTTATAAAAATAAAAAGTATAAAATAGGATTGCACCAATATCCCAATATAGTGTAGTCCACCAATGATTTTTTTCAAATTTAGTACCAATCAAGAAACTTAACGCTTTATCTGAACCAACATACCAAGTATAATAATTTAATGCATCAGAAATTGCAATAATAATTAAAAATAGAATAAAATATTTAGCAGCTGAGTTTCTGTATTTTTTATAATAAAAAAGACCCGTAACAGCTGCTAAAAACTCCAACAAATACGTCAGAGGTATATAATGTTTTAAAAGTAAATCTATCACTAAATATAAGTTCTAATAGCCTCCACTCCCTCCAGCTCCTTCATTCAAAGGTGGCGCAGGAATATCACCATCAGAAGGTGGTAAAAACAGATTTAAACTACTTGCTTTTGAAGTAGATTTCATTCCCGTTGGAACAATAAACATGGTGTTTCTATTCTTTTTTACAGGGTCTGGATTTTTTCCATAGTTCCCTAAATACACGCGGATGCCTGTCATTTTATAACCTAATGTATCAGACTTAGCTTGTGCATAAGCTAAATACTCATTGACTTCATCTAATGACCAATAAACAGAGCGTGTTTTCTTTCTTGAGCCTTCAACCTCTAAAAGTGAATCTATTTCTACAGGGTTATTATTCCCCCAATTGTCACTTAATATTTTAGCTTGTTCTACAGAAATGGTATCTTTTGGAATTCTATTTTCCGCTTGCATCGTTGGCTTATCGCCACATTGTCGTGGACAAAAATAATACGTTAATAATGCTCCAATGATAATTCCTAAGACAATTGATCCTAATTTTTTCATACTTTAAGTTAGTTATTGGTTAATAATAGCTGCTTAAAAATAGTAAAAAGAATCTATTAATGTAAGATTAAGATTCACAAAAGCTTATTTCGTCGATAATTAATTTGGAAATCCCAGCATAGCGCCCATTCCTACAGTAAATAACCAGCACCCATAAATAGCATGCTCGATAGTAACAAGAAGTGTTGATTGTGTGTTTTTGTAGGTATATGCAAATAACAAACCACCTAAAAAAGTTAATACAAGAACTAAAACACTTCCAAAAAAAAGATGCCCTAAAGCAAATAAAATTGCATTAATAAAAATAAGCAACCCTTCATTTTTAAATAAATTTTGATACCTTTTAAAGAAGAATGTTCTATAGATTAATTCTTGAGGATAAACAGAAAAAAAACTATAAACAAATAGTATTGCTAACCATTTTAAAGGCTGGTTTAGTAACACATTAAAAAGGGAAGTTTTATCTGTAAGCCAAACAAAAAATGTAGTTAGGATGGTTATTATTACAAGTTTTAAAACAGTATTTTTCCAAAAGCGTTTCCAATTTAAACTTTTTGAAATCTTGAATTTAAGATTTTCTACTTTCAGCAATACATAAATAACGTAAACAAACCCAAATACACCAATTCCTAATTTAAGCCATGGCGAAAAGCTTAATGCAAAACTTGTTGGTACCAATGCAAAAATTATAAAAAACTCCAAACATTTGTAAATGGTAGAATTCATTAGAAATTAATTGTTGTGCTATATTTTACTTCATTAATTACAAACATACTATGTGTGCTGCCTATATGGTTAATACTAGTTAGTTTTTTTACCATAAACTCTCTAAAGGCCGCCATATCTGTGACTATAACTTTTAGTAGATAGTCGTAATCGCCACTTAAATGGTAACATTCAAGTACTTCGTCTATACGCTTAACTTCCTTCTCAAAACTCACCACAAATTCTTGACTGTGCTGAATGAGCTTAACGTGGCAAAACACAACAAAATTACGGTTTACTTTTTCTTTATTCACCACAGCAATATAACCATCAATATAGCCTTCTTTTTCGAGTTTTTTAATGCGTTCGTAAACGGCAGTAACTGATAAACCTAATTTGTTTGATAGTTCTTTATTGGTTTGCTTACTATCTTTCTGAAGGTATTCTAGTAGTTTTTTATCGGTATTATCAAATATCATAATTGAAAATATTTCTTTGAAATGTTACAAATCAAGATAAAATATGTTTTATATACTACAAATATAATATATTATAGTTTTATTTTCTACTATGACTGTAATTCATTGTTTTTTAATCATATAATCACGATTTTTGATTGAACTAAACTTAGGTTTGGACTTTTTCTGTCTCAACCTGACAAAAAAAATAAAATCATGGCATTTAAACCAGCAAATAATATTCAAGATTTACAATACTTTGGCGAATTTGGAGGTGTGAACCCTTCCATTTCAGATTCCTCTACCTATACGTTCTTATCGGCAAAAACGATGTTTGATACCTTTGAAGGCAATGCTGATGGTTGTTATTTATATTCACGTCATTCTACACCTTCAAATTTATATTTAGGTGAAGCTTTGGCAGCCATGGAAGGTACGGAAACAGCCAATGTATCGGCTTCTGGAATGGGTGCTATAACACCTGTTATTATGCAAATATGTGGTGCTGGTGACCATATTGTTTCAAGTAGAACGATATATGGTGGTACGTATGCCTTTCTTAAAAATTTTATTCCAAGATTTAATATTAAAACAACTTTTGTTGATATTACAAAGCTTGATGTTGTTGAAGCTTCCATAACCAAAAACACCAAGATTATTTATTGTGAATCTGTTAGCAATCCGCTTTTGGAAGTGGCAGATATTAAAGGTTTATCGAAGATTGCCAAAAAACATGGTTTAAAATTAGTGGTTGATAATACGTTTTCGCCATTATCCATTTCGCCAGCTACTTTGGGAGCTGATATTGTGGTGCATAGTTTAACAAAATTTATAAACGGCTCGAGTGATACTGTTGGTGGTGTAGTTTGCGGCACTCAAGAATTTATAAATGAATTACGAAATGTGAACGATGGCGCTTGTATGCTTTTAGGATCGACTATGGATAGCTTAAGAGCCGCTTCAATTTTAAAAAACTTAAGAACGCTTCATATTAGAATGCAACAACACAGTAAAAACGGCTTGTATTTAGCTGAAAAATTTGAAGCTGACGGTTTGAAAACCGTGTATCCTGGATTGCCATCGCACCCTTCACACGATTTATTCAAAAAGATGATGAATGAAGCTTATGGCTTTGGTGGTATGCTAACTATTGATGTTGGTTCTTTAGAAAAAGCAAATGAACTAATGGAACTCATGCAACATAAAAACTTAGGCTATTTAGCTGTTAGCCTCGGGTTTTACAAAACGCTGTTTAGTGCCCCTGGAAGTTCTACATCTTCTGAAATTCCTGAAGAGGAACAAAAGGAAATGGGACTGAGTAATGGATTAATTCGTTTTTCTATTGGTTTAGATGCCGATATAGAGCGCACCTATAAAATGATGCGTAAATGTATGGTAGATTTGAGTATACTGACTCCAGAATTGGCTTAACTGGAAATTTTTAAAACTATTAAGCACATGCATCTAATCGCAATGCTTTATAATATGATAATTGGCTAAAAATCTCTATAGTATCAATTTTAACAGTCTTTTTTAGGTAATTATAATCCTGAATCATTTCAGAAAGTTTACGCTGGTTTTTAAATTGCGACTCCAACTCAGTTAAAAACACAAGAGTTTCTAGGTTTTTTTTAAGTTTAAAATATAGGATTCGTATTTTATAATCAATTTCAATATTGCTAATTTGATTATTAGTATTAGAAACACTTAGTGCATTAGTATTATTACTATAAACATGGCTAAGTTTCGCACTTTTATCCAATTTCTTGTTAATTGGAATATAATTCACAACTTTACTGCTTTTATCCTCTAATGAAAATGTTTCAACATGATCATCGGGGCACAATGAAAAAAATGAAATAACATAAATTTTTATGAGAGAAATAAACGAGGACATCTTATAATGAATTAATTATTGTATTAGTTAGACCCTATAAATATTAAATAGTCACAAAACACCTCATAATGAGCACTTTATTTATTAAAAAACAAATATTATTGATGACCGATTAAATCCAAGAAAATTACCTGCTAAAAAAAAATGGATAAAACAACACTTCCTCAAAAATAAAACCCGTAGTTACAGAAACTATTTTCCTTTAATACGTTCCCACAAAGACGCCATAACGTCGCCTAGACTATCAAATTTAGGCTTGAATGGTTTCATATTTAATCTGTTTGCATCTTTGTAAAGGGTCAGACTAAATACAGAGGTATTTGGATTATCCAAATCTAAAAGTGGATACCGCAAATCGTTGTATTGGTATTCGTTTTCATTGAGTTTATAAACGCTATAATATTGATTACTAAACCATGCTAAGTCCTTAATATCCTTATACTCTGAAGGATTTAGGTCGCGCTTTTTTGGAACTTCTCTGAAATTTAAAAATCGGTTTTTTGTATCTAATAATGAATAATCAGAAACAAAATAGTCGTCTTCAGTTTCTACAATGCCATACCATAAAATATTATTAAAAATGGCTGGTTGGGTACTAAAACGAAGGGCGTTTATGTCGCTTTCTTTCAATGATTTTCTAAAAACAGAATCTATATATAGCTTGTTTCCTAAAGTGAATAACATGTACAAGGAGCTGATACCTATTCCAAATTTTAACCATAATTGCCGGTTGCCAGATGTTCTTTTAAAAAACATTAAAACAATTATACAGATTAAAAAAGGCAAGGTGTAAATGGGGTCTACAACTGCTATATTGTTTAAGGCCACACGATAATTACTTATTGGCGCAAATAACTGTGTGCCATAAGGCGTAAAACAGTCTAAAATAGGATGCGTAAATAGCGCCCAAAACCATAAACTTATCCAATCTTTTAAGGTTGTAGCATGTAATCTTTTTCCTGTATTATAGCCTTTAAAAAATAGCCAACCTAAAACAAAGGCGGCCATTACCGAAAATAAAATGGAATGCATAAACCCACGATGGAATAACATGGCATCAATTTCATTGCCATAAAGCCAACCACCAACTAAAACATCTAAATCTGGAATGGTACCGCCAATGGCGCCGAATAACAAAGCTTTGTTTCCAATTTTTTTTCCGAGTACCGCTTCTCCACAAGCTGCACCTAAAACAATTTGAGTAAGTGAATCCATATTTTCTAGACCACAAACTTAACTAACTAATTTCTTAAAACTAAAAATTTTATTTGGTAGAAGATCTTTTTTTAAAATCTTTGGGTGGAGAAAATGATTTTTTTATCACATTTTCAGAAGCATTTGAACCACTCTTGGTAAAAAACTCGTCATCACTAGTCGCATGAAAAAATTCACTTCTATATATCATTAGCCATAAAAGACCAAAAACAAACAATAGCGATAATGCAAAAATCATTTTTATAATTATTTGGGGATTACATTTATAAGACCCTGATTTTCAATAAAGTCACACGATTTTGAAAATGAACAAGAAAATCGTAACATTACGAGACTAAAAATTTCCTGATGAAAGACGACAAAAATATATCTGAGTTTAAGGCTGATAATCAAAATATCATAGAAAATAAAGAGCTTAATTTTATAGAAGCACTTATTCCCGTTGTACTTCTTATGGCATTACTTTTTTACAATATCATTTTTGCTGATGGCGCACTTTTAGGAGATTATTCGAATCAATTCATATTACTTATTGGTGGTGTAATTGCCGCCATTGTTGGTTTATTTAATAAAGTTTCGATACAACGGATGCTAACGGAAATATGGGAAAACTTAAAAAGCGTATTCATACCTATTATGATTCTTTTTTTAGTGGGTGCCCTAGCCGGAACTTGGCTTGTAAGTGGTGTAATACCTGCGATGGTTTATTATGGTTTACAGGTTTTAAGTCCAGCAATATTTTTACCCGCTTCGGTAGTTATCGCTGCGGTAATTTCGATAGCTACTGGTAGCTCATGGACCACAACTGCTACTGTTGGAATCGCTTTAGTTGGAATTGGAACTGCTTTAGGTATTAATCCGGGCATGATTGCTGGCGCCGTTATTTCAGGTGCCTATTTTGGAGATAAAATGTCGCCATTAAGTGACACCACTAACCTTGCTCCCGCTATGGCTGGAACCGATTTATTTACACATATTAGGTACATGAGTATTACCACCGTACCAACCATAATAATTACTCTTATTGTTTTTAGTATATTAAGTTTTACTATTACAACTTCGGGTAGTGCAGATGTAAGTAACTTATTAGATACTATAGATGCCACTTTTAATATTACGCCTTTGCTGTTTTTAGTGCCATTGGCTGTAATTGGGTTAATTCTTTTAAAAACTAAACCCCTAATCGCCTTAAGTGCAGGTGTTTTAATTGCGGCAGTATTCGCTTTTATTTTTCAACCAGATATTCTGAATAGTTTAGGTGATTCAAAGTTATCATCGATAATTACTTCAATGCTTACGGACACCCAAATACAAACTGACAACGCAAAATTAAACGACCTCTTTACTGCTGGCGGCATGAAAGGCATGTTATGGACCATCTACTTAGTTATTTGTGCCTTGGTATTTGGAGGTATAATGGATGGCATTGGCGCCCTTTCTAGAATTACAAATGCATTATTGTCTGTAGCAACATCTGTATTTGGTTTGTTTGCAAGTACGGTTATTAGCTGTTTAGGTTTAAATACTATTGCTTCCGATCAATATTTAGCCATTGTTATCCCAGGGAAAATGTTCAAAAAAGCCTTTAAAGATAGAGGTTTAGCTCCTGAAAATTTAAGCAGAACACTAGAGGATTCAGGAACCGTTACATCGGTTTTAATCCCTTGGAATACCTGTGGTGCATATCAATCTGGCGTTTTAGGTGTTGGCGTTGGTGAGTATTTTGTATATGCCGTTTTTAATTGGCTAAGTCCGTTTACCACCCTATTCTTCGCGGCACTTTCAATAAAAATAAAACTTTTAAAATCCTCAAAATAAACGGTTAACTTCTTCATTTTCAACACCCATAAATAATTCCTATTTATAAATAGGAATTAAAAATTTTATGATGTTTTATTTTCTATAGTTGTCCGCTACTTTTGCACACTCAAAGCGAATAATTAATTATAAAAATTTTAATAAAATGGCATTAGTAGGAAAAAAATTCCCAAGTTTAAACGTTGACGCAATGAATGACATGGGCGATACTTTTAAAGTAAACGTTCTTGAAGAAGCAGTTAACAATAAAAAGAAAGTAGTATTATTTTGGTATCCTAAAGATTTCACTTTTGTATGTCCAACAGAATTACATGCTTTTCAAGCAGCTTTAGGTGAATTTGAAAAAAGAAACACTATCGTAATCGGTGCATCTTGTGATACTCCAGAAGTTCACTTTGCATGGTTAAGTACTGCAAAAGATAACGGCGGTATTGAGGGTGTAACTTACCCAATTTTAGCAGATAGCAACAGAAATTTATCTAACGTTTTAGGTATTTTAGATATCACAAACGAAACTTACGATGAAGAAACAGGAACGGTTCAAGTTGAAGGTGATAACGTAACTTACAGAGCTACTTACATTATTGATGAAGAAGGAACTGTACAACACGAAAGTATTAACAACATGCCATTAGGAAGAAATGTTGGTGAGTATTTACGTTTGGTTGATGCCTTAACACACGTTCAAGAAAAAGGAGAAGTTTGTCCTGCAAACTGGGAAGAAGGTAAAGATGCTATGAGTGCCAATGCCAAAGCAACAGCGCAGTATTTAGCAGCACATTCAAACTAAAACATCATGATTACAGAATTAAACGAAGACAACCTACAGAGCATTATTGCCGATAACGAAACCGTTGTGGTTCAATATTCAGCAACCTGGTGTGGTAACTGTCGTATTATGAAACCGAAAGTAAAGAAACTAGCTTCAGAGTTGGAGTCTATTACATTTGTTATCGCTGACGCGGAAAAGTTTCCAGAAAGTAGAAAGTTAGCAACTGTTGATAATTTACCAACCTTTGCAACCTTTAAAAACGGTGCATTTGTAAACCAAGTGCAAACCAATAAGTTTGATGTTTTAAAAGATTTAGTAAATGAAGTTACCAGTAATTAAACACTTAACGCAGTTTATTGAAGAAAACGACGAAGATTTTGTTGTTGAAACCATTGAAACTTTAGAAGCCTTAACAGAGGTTTCATCTTTAAAAGATGAAGAATTAGATGTTATTGGCGAATTAATATCGAACATGTATGGCGCTCTTGAGGTTAATAAAATGACCAAAGATGGCACTCCTAAAAAAGAAGCTTTAAATAGTTTTATGAGCCGCGTTATGGGTTCGATTGATAAATAATTGAAAAAGAAAAATTAAAGCCTAAAAAAACCACTTTGTTTTCACAAAGTGGTTTTTTGTTTTGATTATGACTTGCCTTTGTCAAAAACTAGCAAACCAATTATTTCTTCAGTTTTGTGAAGTAATCAAAAATTTCTGGAACATTTCCACTACCCATGCCAGCATCTAAAGCAGACTGAAGGTTACCCGACGTAGCAGAAGCAATATCTGAAACTGTACCCAGATCATTCATCATTTGTACAAAATATCCTAAATCTTTATTAGCATTAGCAATAGAGAAACCTAAATCACTTACGTTATCTACAGCGTAGTTTTTACAGAATTTCATGAATGGCGAATTCGATGGACCCGACGACATGATGTCAAAAAGTTGTTTTCCATCAACACCTGCAAGTTTTGCTGCCGCAAAGGCCTGAGACATTGCTACCACAGTAGTCATACCCATAAAATTATTGATCAATTTAGTTGTATGACCAGCACCTGGGCCACCTAAATAAAACACGTTTTCTCCCTGCTCGTCTAGAACTGGTTTCACTTTATTGAAAGTCTCTTTATCTCCGGCTGCCATGATGTTAAGAAGTCCGTCTTTCGCATGCGCTGGTGTACGACCAAGCGGCGCATCAATCATACCTGCTCCTTTTTTAGCAAGGTCTTTACCAATCTTGATAGTAGATGCAGGAATCGAGGTTCCGAAATCAATCAAAACAGCACCTTTTTTAATCCCAGCAAGAATACCTGCTTCACCATAAACAATCTTTTCTACAACAGCAGAAGTGGTTAGGCAGAACATTATAATATCGCTCTTTTCAGCTAATTCTTTTGGTGAGCTCGCCTCGGTAGCATTACCACGAGCAATAACAGTTGCAACTGCGTCTTTATTAAGATCCATTACGGTAAGCTCGTAACCTCTCTTTTGTAAATTTTCAACCATGTTGGCGCCCATTAGGCCAAGTCCGATAAATCCTATAGTCGGTTTTTTCATATTAAATTTTATATTTATGGGCGCAAAGATATGAATCTGTTTGCAAACATTATCCCATTAGGCTCAAAAAACGAAATCCACCCTATAAAAGCAGAGTAATTTTTTGTTTTGATTGAGACTTGACTTTGTCAGAAAAAAACGATAACTTCGTTTAACAATCGATAAAGATCATTGAAACGCAACTTTATCTTTACGTTGTGCTTCATTATGACTAACCGCTAACCAATGATAAAATTCTTTCGAAAAATACGATACGACCTTATGGGAAAAAACAAAACAGGAAAGTATTTTAAATATGCTATTGGAGAAATCTTACTTGTCGTTATTGGGATATTGATTGCGCTTCAGATTAATAATTGGAATGAATTTAAAAAAACCCAAAAAAAAGAAGCATTATTAATTAACCAGATTATTTCTAACGCAAAAGCTGATTCTCTGTTTTTTCAATCAAGGATTAAAGTATTAAAAAGACAGGACTCGATAGTGAATTATGTTTTGTTTATAAATCAATTTCCAAAAGCAGACACATTGAGCAATATTCTTGTAAACCGTGAAATACTACCATACTTTAGCTTTATTTTACTATCAGAAGTTTTAGATAACTACGAATACTCAAAGGAAAATATTGGAAGTTGGAAAATTAAGCAGCGCTTACAAGAATATAAAAAGGCCTACCATTTTTTAGAATCTAATTTCAATCTTTATAATGAAGAACTTCAAAAAGAAATTATGCCAATTGATAAAAATTATTATAGATTATTTAGAGATTCACCACATACAACCACTATTGACGATTTACGCCAAATATACATAAATGAAGAATTAGAAATAATATTCTCTAGTTTGCGAAATCGATCCAAATATGCTATGGAAAAAGTAGAAAAAATAATACCAATAAATAATAAGTTGATGGAAGAATTAAAAGAATATAAACTAACCATTTCTGATTAATGATTCCCAATAACGAAAGCACAACAAAGTGTATAATTCATTGCTAGGGCAATGATTACTTGGAAAATCCTACGGATTTTCCTCTGGCTCGTTTTCTTTTGCTAAATTAGTTACCTAAACACGCAACGAAAGTCATACACGAACACGTTAAACGAACCAGTCAAAAATCCTATTTCAAAAGCGCTTCAATACCCTTAAAACCTTTTTCTTTAGCATAATCCAAAGCAGTTTTTCCATCGTTATCTTTAACTGTTTTATTGGCGTTATGCTTCAATAATAATGCAACCATTTTTTCTTGGTTATACATAGAAGCAAAAATTACTGGTGTTACGCCATTATTGTTTTTAGCATTGATATTGGCTCTATGATTTAATAGGTAATTCGCTAATGCAACATTCCCTTTAAAGGACACACCAATTAAAGCGGTATTTCCTTGAGAATCCGTTTCATCAACAAGTGCTTTGTGTTCTATTAATGTTTTTACTATCGCTTCTTTATCAAAATAAGATGCAAAAATTAAGGGTGTAAAGCCTCTGGAATCTATACTATTTACTAAATCTGGGTTCGCAGCCAGTTGCGATTTTAGGTTTTCAATGTTTCCAGATTGTATGGTATTGAAAAACAATTCTTTTTCGTTCATAACTTATTTTTTAAACAAAATTGGGATAAGCGTTTTTCAAACCCTCATCCCAATTAAACAGTTTATTTCTTTAATTTATTTTAAATCAAATCGATCTGCGTTCATCACTTTAGTCCAAGCCGCAACAAAATCTTTAGCAAATTTCAATTTACTGTCGTCCTGCGCGTATACTTCTGCATAAGATCGCAAAATAGAGTTAGAACCAAATATTAAATCCATTCTAGTGGCCGTCCATTTGGTTTGTCCATTTTTACGATTTTTAATGTTGTAAACGCCATTTCCGGCAGGCTTCCACTCGTAAGCCATATCAGTTAGATTTACAAAGAAATCATTTGTTAAAGCACCTTCATTTTGAGTAAACACCCCATGCTTTGTGCCACCATGGTTAGTACCCATAACACGCATACCGCCAATTAAAACGGTCATTTCATGAGCTGTAAGTCCCATTAATTGGGTACGGTCTAGCAATAATTCTTCTGGACTAACAACATAATCCTTTTTTAACCAATTTCTAAAACCATCTGCAACAGGTTCAAGATATTCAAACGATTCTGCATCAGTCATGTCACTTTTAGCATCGCCTCTACCAGGAGAAAAAGGGACTTCAATGTTCATATTTCCATTTTTTATGGCTTTTTCAACACCCACATTTCCGGCTAAAACAATAGTATCTGCTATGCTAATTCCGAATTCAGAAGCAATTGGCGTAAGAACAGATAAGACTTTTGATAAACGCTTAGGTTCGTTTCCTTCCCAATCTTTTTGCGGAGCCAAACGAATACGTGCCCCATTTGCGCCTCCACGGAAATCTGAACCTCTAAAGGTTCTGGCACTATCCCAAGCGGTAGAAACCATTTCTGAGATACTTAACCCTGAATTAGCAATTTTAGTTTTTACAGCACTTACATTATAATCTTTTTTACCTTTTGGAATAGGATCTTGCCAAATCAAATCTTCTTGAGGCACATCTGGTCCAAACCAACGGTCTTTTGGTCCCATATCGCGATGCGTTAACTTAAACCATGCACGTGCAAAAGCATCAGAAAAGGCATCAAAATCATTCTTAAACTTTAATGAAATTTCCTTGTAAATAGGATCCATTTTCATGGCCATATCGGCATCAGTCATCATTGGATTGTGGCGGGTTTTCAAATCTTCAACATCCACAGGTTTGTCTTCCTCTTTAATATTTTTAGGTTCCCATTGCCAAGCTCCAGCCGGACTTTTACGCAATTCCCATTCATGGTTAAACAGCATTTCAAAAAAGCCATTATCCCATTTTGTTGGATGCGTTGTCCAGGCGCCTTCTAACCCGCTGGTAACCGTATCCTTACCTACTCCTGTTCTGGTTGGATTCGACCATCCAAAACCTTGATTTTCAACAGACCCTGATTCTGGGTCTGGACCTAAAATACTAGCATCGCCATTTCCATGAGTTTTCCCAACGGTATGCCCACCAGCCGTTAATGCAACGGTTTCTTCATCGTTCATAGCCATACGTTTGAAAGTTTCACGAACTTGAGCACCCGTTTTTATAGGATCTGGTTTACCGTTTACACCTTCCGGGTTTACGTAAATTAATCCCATTTGAACAGCAGCCAATGGATTTTCCATCGTTTCAGGACTATCAACATTTTCATAGCGTTCATCACTTGGTGCAAGCCATTCTTTTTCAGCGCCCCAATAAATATCTTTTTCAGGGGCCCAAATATCTTCACGACCAAAAGCAAAACCATAGGTTTTTAAACCCATGCTCTCATAAGCAATGTTTCCAGCCAAAATAATTAAATCTGCCCAACTCACCTTATTTCCATAAGCCTTTTTGATTGGCCAAAGTAATCGTCTAGCTTTATCTAAACTCACGTTATCAGGCCATGAATTAAGTGGTGCAAAACGTTGATTTCCTGTGCCACCACCGCCACGTCCATCAGCAATCCTGTAAGTACCCGCAGCATGCCAAGCCATTCTTATCATTAATCCTCCGTAGTGTCCCCAATCTGCAGGCCACCAATCTTGACTATCTGTCATTAAATTATGAAGGTCTTTTTTTAACGCGGCTACATCTAATTTTTTTAATTCTTCTTGATAGTTAAAATCTTTTCCTAATGGATTGGTTTTTGTATCATGCTGATGTAAAATATCAAGATTTAGCGCTTTTGGCCACCAATCCATAACAGTTTCACCAACTGAAGTTAAACCACCATGCATTACTGGGCATTTACCTGAACTTCCGTTACTTTTCATGTTTTATAAGTTTTAATTTTAGTCATTTTTGTATTCTTTAAAGTTAAGGAATTATGTTTTATTATTTTGATTCTATGCATTTTAAAAAATTATTTAATAATCGATAAAATTTATTAAAATACATTATTATGATAGTTTAAACAAATTACCCTTCTAACTTATTAAGTCCAAGAAAATCAATTCTAAAAAAATCAAGAATCTCATTTAAATAAAGACGAATTATTGCTATTTTTAACAAAAATTAAAAACAAACATCATGGCATCAATTACATTAAAAGGAAATTCAATACATACTTCAAATAGTTTACCTAAGGTTGGAACAAAAGCTCCTGACTTTTTGTTAACCACTACAGATTTAGCAGTACATAGCTTAACAAACTACAAAGGAAGTAAGGTGGTTTTAAACATTTTTCCAAGCATAGATACAGGCACATGTGCGCAATCTGTTAGAACTTTTAACAAAGAAGCAAGCGAATTAAAAAACACAAAAGTACTTTGCATTTCTCGCGATTTACCATTCGCTCAAGGTCGTTTCTGTGGTGCAGAAGGCTTAAATAACGTGGTAAGTTTATCAGATTTTAAAGATGGAAGCTTTGGTAAAGCCTACGGATTAAATATTATTGATGGTCCGTTAGAAGGCTTACACTCGCGTTGCGTTGTTGTTTTAGACGAAAAAGGAATCGTTAAATACACAGAGCAAGTAGGAGAAATTGTGGATGAACCAAATTATAAAGCCGCATTGGAAGCGTTGCAAGATGCCTAAAAAAGAATCTTTTTTAGAAAACCGATTAAAAAGTGTAGGCTACGCATTTAAAGGTGCACTCTTACTTTTAAAAACCGAGGCAAGCATAAAAATTCAGTTTGTAATAGCTTTAATAGTTACTGCAGCTGGATTTTATTTTAATATTTCAAACAACGAGTGGATTATACAAATTCTCGCCATCGGATTAGTTATGAGCATTGAAGGTATGAATACGGCCATTGAAGAAATTGCAAACTTTATTCATCCAGAACGCCATGAAAAAATTGGTTTAATAAAAGATATTGCCGCTGGAGCGGTTTTTATTGCCTCTGTATTCGCTAGTATAATTGGTCTTATTATTTATCTTCCAAAGATTTTTTAAAATACTATAACTCTAGGATAAACGTTAGTTATTTGTATTTTTGTTCAGTTGTATAATCAACCCCATTTTCAAACAGTAAACCATTAATGGCTAAAAGCAAGACTAAAGCTAAAAAAGCACCTAGTAAAAAATTGAAAGCGCCAAGTTTTAAGTTATCAAGTCAACAAAAGTTGGTTTTTGGTAGTTTTCTTGTAATTGCTGGCCTATTGCTTTTTATTGCGTTTGTATCGCATTTATTTTCAGGTGATGCCGACCAAAGTACCTTGTCTGATTTTGCTTCACGCGAAGTAAAAACAAAAAACTGGCTCAGCAAATCTGGAGCTTGGTTAAGTGACTTTTTTATCCAACGTGGTTTTGGTGTTTCCGCATTTATATTTTCTGGTTTAACCTTTCTATCGGGTGTTTATGTTTTAATGAACATTAACAAATCCAAACTCAGAAAACATTGGTTTTGGGGGATTCTTATCGTTATTTGGTTGTCCATTCTTTTAGGATTCTTCGGAAATAAAAACGATATTCTTGGTGGTACTATTGGGTTTGAACTAAATAGCTTTCTACAAGATTACATAGGAAAAATTGGCATTATATTGCTCCTTGTTTTTGGGCTTATCACTTATTTAGCAATTCGTTTTAAGGTGACTTTTGAAAGTATTGCCAATATTTTCACATCAGCAAAAAAAGATATTAAAAGTGAACTTTCAGACATGAAAGCAGATATTGTTGTGCCTTTTGATAACAGTTTATCTGATGAAGCTGAAGCTTTTAAATCGGCTCACGAAATCGCATTACAAAACAAAACTCCAGAGCCTAAGGCTGTAATTAAACCGACCGTAGAATCTGCTCCTTTAGTAGTTAAAGTCCCTAAACCAGAGGCTGAAGAAGAATCAGAATTAGAAATAAAAGTGGAAGATGTTAAAGAGGAGGTCTCTGAAACTGATAATCTGGCGAACAAATTGGTGGAAGATTTCGGACAGTTTGACCCCACTTTAGAATTGGCCAAATATCAATTCCCGCCTCTTGATTTATTAAAAAAGTACGATACTGAGGGGATTACCATCAACCAAGAAGAATTAGAAGAAAATAAAAATAGAATTGTTGATACTTTAAGCAATTACAAAATTGGAATTGCAAGTATAAAAGCCACTATTGGGCCAACGGTTACACTTTATGAAATTGTTCCCGAAGCTGGTATCAGGATTTCAAAAATCAAGAATCTTGAAGATGATATTGCTTTATCGCTTTCCGCGTTAGGGATTCGTATTATTGCTCCTATTCCAGGAAAAGGCACCATTGGTATTGAGGTTCCGAATAAAAACGCCACCATTGTATCCATGCGTTCTGTTATTGCATCCAAGAAATTTCAAACTTCAGAAATGCAATTACCAATTGCTTTGGGTAAAACCATTAGCAATGAAACTTTTGTTGTCGATTTAGCAAAAATGCCGCACTTACTTATGGCTGGAGCTACAGGTCAAGGTAAATCGGTTGGTTTAAATGCCGTTTTAACCTCGTTGCTTTATAAGAAACACCCTGCCGAGGTTAAATTTGTTTTAGTGGATCCTAAAAAAGTTGAGCTGACACTATTTAATAAAATTGAGCGTCACTATTTAGCCAAACTTCCTGATGAAGCAGAAGCTATTATTACCGATAACACCAAAGTAATTTACACGCTTAATTCGTTGTGTATTGAAATGGACAACCGCTACGAAATGCTAAAAAACGCACTTTGTAGAAATATTGCTGAATATAATACGAAATTTAAAGCCCGAAAATTAAATCCTAACGATGGCCATCAATTTTTACCTTACATTGTTTTGGTTGTTGATGAGTTTGCCGATTTAATTATGACTGCTGGTAAAGAAGTGGAAACACCAGTTGCACGATTAGCACAATTAGCACGTGCCATTGGGATTCACTTAATTATTGCAACACAAAGGCCGTCTGTAAATGTTATTACGGGTATTATAAAAGCCAATTTCCCGGCACGTGTAGCCTTTAGAGTATCTAGTAAAATTGATTCTCGTACTATTTTAGATGCTGGAGGAGCAGATCAACTTATTGGTCGTGGTGATATGCTTTATACACAAGGCAACGACATGATTAGAATTCAATGTGCCTTTGTTGACACCCCTGAGGTTGAAAAATTAGTCGATTTTATTGGCTCTCAAAAAGCATACCCAGACGCTTATTTACTTCCTGAATACGTTGGCGAAGAAAGTGGCACAGGTCTTGATATAGACATATCAGATAGGGATAAACTGTTTAAAGACGCCGCTATTGTAATTGTAACCGCCCAACAAGGTTCAGCCTCGTTATTGCAACGTAAGTTAAAATTAGGTTACAATAGAGCTGGAAGAATAATTGACCAGTTAGAAGCCTCAGGAATAGTTGGCCCTTTTGAAGGCAGCAAGGCAAGGCAAGTTTTAATAACAGATTTAATTGCCTTAGACAAACATTTAGAAAACGAAATATAATTAAAATGAAAAAATTCTTAACCGTATTATTGATTACGCTTTCAGTTAGCTCTTTTGCTCAAAACAATGCAAAAGCTTTATTAAATGAAGTTTCAGCTAAGGTTAAAACCTATGACAACATATCGTTAGACTTTAAATATACTCTTGAAAACCTTTCTGAAAACATAAAACAAGAAACCAAAGGAGATGTTGTTATGCAAGGCGATCAATACAGATTAAATATTCTAGGTATTACAAGTCTTTTTGATGGCAAAACATTATACAACATTAGCACCGAAGATGAAGAGGTTACAATAACCTCCAATATTGATCCAGAAAACGATCTTATTGCCCCAAGTAAAATGTTATCCTTTTATGAAGATGGATACACATACAAGCTTGATATTGAGCAAAATATAAACGGTAGAAAAATTCAATATGTTAAACTTACTCCTATTGATTCAAATTCTGAAATTAAGAATATTCTTTTAGGTATTGATGCTCAAACAAAACATATCTATAACCTTATACAGGTTGGTGAAAATGGGACTAAAACAACCCTAACAGTTAATTCTTTTAAAACAAACGAGCCTTTATCAAAAACCTTATTTACCTTTGACGGCAATAAATATAAAGATTACTACATCAATAAACTCGATTAGGTAATCGTTCTTTGTGAAACGAATATTAACAAATTTTAAAAACAGCTTTTTAAAGATTTTTAATATGAGAACGAAGTGGTAACACTCGTACTTAACCGGAAAGCAAGTTTTATAATTTATTTGCTTTCAAAATAATTAGAGAAATTTAAACGATTGAAAATACTAGACCGTTACATACTAACCACATACCTTAAAACTTTTTTCAGCGTGTTTGTTATACTCATGCTGATTTTTGTTTTACAAACTATTTGGCTTTATATCAAAGAGCTGGCAGGTAAAGATTTGGACATTGGAGTTATTGTTAAATTTTTGGCTTATTTCATGCCAAAGCTTATTCCTTTGGTTTTGCCGCTCACCATACTTTTAGCTTCCATCATGGTTTTTGGAAGTTTTGCTGAAAATTATGAGTTTGCAGCCATGAAATCAACAGGTATTTCATTACAGCGCGCCATGTCTGGATTAAGTGTTTTTATTGTTGGCTTAGGCATTGTTACCTTCTTTTTTTCAAATAATATAATCCCTTGGGCAGAATTAAATTCCTTTAATTTAAGAAGAAATATAGCAAAACTGAAACCCGCTATGCTTCTTGCTGAAGGACAGTTTAATCCGGTTGGAACCTACAATATTAAGTTTGTTGACAAATACGGTGATCGCGATCAGTTTCTTAAAGATGTTACCATTCACATAAAAGGCAACGACGGAAGAACAAATGCGACCGTTATTAAGTCAAAATCAGGTGAACTTGCAAGTCAAGAAAATTCTAATGTTTTGAAACTTATTTTGAGTGATGGGCATTTTTATAACGATGTGACGCCTGCAGATAGAAACGATAGAAACAAAAAGCCATTTGTAAAAAGCACCTTTGAAACAAAAGTTATAAATATTGATTTGTCACAACTGAATAATGTTGATTTTGACGAACAATCCTCAACCGACAAGTACAATATGCTAAACGTAAGCGGTTTAAATAAAACTATTGACTCATTAATTAATAAGTACAATTTTGAACACGAAAGCTTTTCAAAAAATTTAGAATTACGATCTGGCATGAACAGGACTTTTCCTTCAAACCAAACTAAGGTTGATTCCCTCAACTATACCGGTCCCATTTTAGAACTTTTCGACACCAAAAGTAAAATCGAAATAGTTGATGTTGCATCTAAATCAATGATAAGTTCTAAGCAACTTATTGTATCAAAAGATGTTACTATGCAAAACTCCAAAGCATGGCTTAACAGACATGTTATTTCATTACATGAAAAATTTGCATTAGGATTTGCCTGCGTTATCCTCTTTTTTGTTGGTGCGCCATTAGGAGCTTTAATTAGAAAAGGAGGCATAGGCTTACCCCTAGTTATTGCTATTCTTTTATTTTTAACCTATCACTTTATGGGAATATTTGCAACCAATAGTGCTAAAACAGGCGATTTTAACCCAATTATAGCACCATGGATTTCAACGTTGGTCATGTTACCATTAGGCATTTTCTTAACTAGAAGAGCGACTGCAGATAGAGGATTGTTTGAATTTGGAAATGTTTTAGAACCTTTCAAAAAGCTTTTTAAAATCAAAGACAAAGAAAGTACTGATTATTCTTTTTTATCAGATTATAAAAATGAAGAACTTATTAATACCATTAACAACTATGAAGCTTTAGGGCATGATGAAGACACCCGATTTAAAGCCTTTGAAACTTTAAAATCTAGAGATTTATCAACTTCAGAATTGAGAGCAAGTGGTTTAATTATTGACGAAGAATATGAATCAGCTGAAACATTAAAAAAGAATTATACAGACCATTCAAAATACGCGCTTACACTTTATATTATTGGCATTATTTTGTTACTGCTATTCTTCGTATTTAAAAATAACAAACTAATCCCTTTAGCTACAGCTTCCATTCAGCTTAGTATCATGGCGTTAGTTTTATATGTTGTATATTTTATTAAATCGATTATTAATTCGTTTCAGTTTTATAAACATATAAACAGAACACCTAATAAACCTAATCTATACCTTTTAATCCTTGGTCTTCCCTTCTATTTTATCACGTATTTATTTTTGAATGAAAAAATGAAAAGCGAGTTAAAAGCAAATTGTTTAGAATCCTTAAAATAAGTCATATCTTTGCATTATGATGGTAAATACTATGACACAAAAAGTAAAACACGAGTTTAAACTTAACACAATACACGAAGCAATTGACGATATAAGAAAAGGAAAAGTTATTATAGTTGTTGATGATGAGAATCGTGAAAATGAAGGTGATTTTTTAGCTGCTGCCGATAAGGTTACACCAGAAATGATAAACTTTATGGCTACCCATGGCAGAGGACTTATTTGTGTGCCATTAACCGAAAACAGATGTAAAGATTTAGAACTAAACATGATGGTTCGAAACAATACAGACCCTATGGAAACGGCCTTTACCGTATCTGTAGATTTAAGAGGAAATGGTGTTACTACAGGGATTTCAGCGGGCGACAGAGCAAAAACAGTTCAAGCTTTAATTAATGACGATACCAAACCATTTGATTTAGGAAGACCAGGTCATATTTTCCCATTGGTTGCAAAAGAAGGTGGTGTTTTAAGAAGAACTGGACATACAGAAGCTGCCATAGATTTTGCAAGATTGGCAGGATTAAGCCCGGCTGGAGTAATTGTAGAAATTATGAATGAGGATGGTTCTATGGCGCGATTACCTCAGCTATTTAAGGTTGCAAAAAAACTTGATTTAAAAATTGTTTCTATTGAAGATTTAGTTGCTTATAGAATGCAACATGACTCATTAATTAAGAAAAAAGAAGATTTTCAAATTGAAACACGCTTTGGAAGTTTTAGATTAAGAGCCTACAAACAAACAACTAATAACCAAGTACATATAGCCTTAACTAAAGGGCAATGGGCAACTAATGAAAAGGTTCTAACGAGAATTAATTCTACATTATTCAATAATGATATTTTAGGAACACTTACCAATAATGCAGACCAGCAATTAGACAACATGTTTAAGGTTATAAATGATGCTGGTAAGGGTGCAGTTATATTTATCAATCAAGAGGCTCAATCTATGAATATTTTGAGTAGACTCACTTTTTTAAAGGAAAATCAATCTGCAGGTGAAGTTACTAGAGCACCTAAAATCAATATGGATAATAGAGATTTTGGAATTGGCGCTCAAATATTGCATGATTTAAATATTCATAAACTTCGTCTAATTTCTAATACCGAGCAAACCAAACGCGTTGGCTTAATTGGCTATGGTTTAGAGATTGTTGATTATGTTAAATATTAAAAAAAAGGAAATATCAATCTAAAACTTAATCGATACTTCCTTTTCCAACTTAACTAACACTTACTATTTTATTACTATTTTTTTAGTTGAACTTCTGGTATTGTTGAATACTTTTAACAGATAGATTCCCGACTTAAACCCTTCAACATTTATTTGGTTACTATTTAAAGCCTGTGATACTTTTTCGCCCAATACATTATATAATTCCATGCTTACATTAGGCACCGAAGATGAAATATTTAATACATCTGAAACAGGGTTAGGATATACTTTAAATAATTCGTGATCGAAAGTTTCTGCTGATAAATTAAAAGGTAGCACCACAGAATAATCTTTCACTTCTTTGTAATAACCAACCCATGCACCTGTATTTCCGTCTTCAAAAGTCGAGACTGAATTATTACCATTTCCATCATACTCATTTAATTGACGATCTGTATCAACCCATGCAGTACCATCCCAATCTTGGTCGGTAATTATTTCCAAAAGACCATCTACATATTCAAATAAAGTTTGGCTATCCAAATCCCATCCTCCATTACCGTCAGGAACAGTATATTCAATTTTGGCAAGCAACCCCATATCATAAGTCGCGGTTCCTCGCTCAATCTCCCACATATTCGTATAAGAATTCCAAGTACTATCAATGACTTCCGAAATTACCCCAGGAGAGGTATATGTAATCTCAAATATTTCATCATCAACCCAACCTGTCCCAGTTTCCCAATGCTGGCTGGTTTCCTTATCAATGTCTGAGCCGTCGTACTCATACAATTCTCGAGTACTAGAATCGGTTACTATAAACGTCATAGAGTCAGAATCATAAAACAAGCTAGTTTCTTTCCACAGCTTACCATTTAGATATTCATATTTTATTTGAGAAGAATTTTGCCATGCCATGGATACATATGTTTGAGTTGTTTCGGTGTCTAATCTATTAGATCCATCATATTCATATATTACTTGAGCGGTGGTTTGCCATGACCCAGGGGCAGTTGGATTCCAAAACTGAAAAATATTCAATTTAATATTGTTGTTTTCATCATAGCTCTTTTTTTCTTGGAATAATTGTTCACCTCCCGGAGATGCTAATATTAATATATTGGTTTCTTTATCCCCTTCATTATCGTATGTATACTGCCCTGTTGTTTGTTGCTCCCAATCTGGGGGTGTTAGTTCATCATTCCAGTTGTAAACTCTCCGAACATCGACCTTGTATGTCTGTGAAAAGCTTAAAATAGGAGATAAAAAAAACAAAATAATTGCTGAAAAAAGTAGTGATTGTTTCATGATTAATAGCTTTAAATGGATTATATACTAAAACATCGAAATACAAACAATAAGTGAGCATCTCAATTTAAAAATAAATAAACGTGTTGTTGAACTAATACTTTTGCTATTAACTATTCAAGAAAATTGTTTAATAACTACTAACTATTGGTTGACTAGGGAGACTTTTGTTAGCTATATAAAAGTAAAAAATAAATTACTATAAATCAAAGGTTTATAGTAATTTATTTAGCAAATATTTTTGGTGTTAAATTACAATACAGCTTTAATAACTTGAATCATTTTAGAAGCGCGATGTCTCACCTCTTCTTCCGTCCAAGACAGTTTGATTAAGCAGGAAATGTTTCTTCCAATATAATGATCGGATTTTGAAAAATCTTTAGTTTTAAGATATTCTAGACCGTCTTTTACTTCTTTAGAAATTGGAAACAACGATTTTAAGTCTTTTAGATGGTCCCATTTGCGAATATAATGCCAATTATTATCAAAATAATTCCAGCAAACATCAACACCGCCTTCTTTAAAACCTTGGATTACTTTTCTAGTAGTTTCTAAATCTGGTAAAAAGAAATTTAAAAACGCACCGCTTTCGTCACCACCTTCAGGAATGGTTCTGAACGTTACTTCTGGAATGTCTGATAAAGCGTCTTTTAGAATGTTTAGATTTCTTTTTTGAATGTCTAAAAACTCTGGTAGACGTTTTACTTGTGCTAAACCAACTGCGGCATGGAGTTCTGAAATACGAAAATTATAGCCTAAAAATGGATGTGTTTCGGCGCCACGATCATTACCTACATGGTCGTGACCATGATCGCTATAATGGTCGGCGTTTGTATAATATGCTTTGTTGTTAGTTATGACTGCACCGCCTTCTCCACAAGTAATGGTTTTTACAAAATCGAATGAGAAACAACCTAAATCGCCAATACTTCCTAGCGGTTTCCCTTTATAGGTACCGCCAATGGCCTGACAAGCATCTTCTACTAATAATACCTTGTGTTTGTTCGCAATGGCCTGTAAGGCATCCATATTTCCCATACTACCGCACATTTGCACCACCATAATGGCTTTTGTTTTTGAGGTAATAGCTTGTTCGACAGCTTCTGGATTTAAACAAAGGGTATCATCAATATCTACTAAAATGGGTGTAGCACCAAGCATCATAATAGCCTCAAAACTTGCAACGAAGGTGAATGTTGGCATAATAACCTCATCGCCTGCTCCTACGCCTGCCGATGCCAACGCTACAGATACTGCTGCTGTTCCGCTTGAAACGAGTTGCACGTGTTTGGATTGAAAGGTGGTTTGTAATTCTGCCTCAAGCTCTTTGGCTTTCCAATGGCCATTTCGCATGCCATCAAAACCATAGCGCATGAGTACGCCATTATCTAAAACATCGTTTACTTGTTTTCTTTCTAATTCTCCGAATAATTCAAATCCTGGCATATTATTTTTTTCTTTAAAGTTGATTGGGACGCTAGTTTTGCGTTAGGGATTGTAGCGGCATCCTTTTTTTGCTGCCATATATGGCAAAAAAAGATATAGCGTAAAGCCCGACCCTTGTGGTAACGCCCAAATATTTTAAATTGTTATTACAGCTTCTTCTATGGGTTTTCTAACTTTTTTTAGGGTTGAGAAAAAATCGTCTTCAGCGCGATAGCCGATTGGTAAAAGCAGCACCGATTTTAATCCTTTTTCATTTAATTTTAAAATTTCGTCGTACTTGGATGGTAAAAAACCTTCCATCGGGCATGAATCTATACCTTCGATGGCGCAAACTGTCATTAAATTGCCAAGTACTATATAGGCTTGATTTGTAGACCATTGCTGGCGTTCTTGTATGGACATGCCTTGCATCATTTTTACCAAATCCTCTCGGTAAGGTTTCAATATTGTTTCTGAGGTGTTCCTAATATGTTTTATGTTGTTGTAATAGCTATTTACATCAGCGTCAACGATGTCGTTTTGAATACAAATTACGAGTAAATGTGACGCATCTAATACTTGTTTTTGATTATATGACAACGCTACTAACGGCTCTCTTACTGCTTTATTTTCAACAACTACTAGCTTTATAGTTTGTAATCCGAACGAGGTGGCTGTTAAGTTGAAAGCCTCTGTTATAATATTTAATTTAGCTTTTGATAGCTTTTTAGTTGCATCAAATTTTTTTGTTGCATACCGCCAATTAAGCTGTTTTATTGTATTCATATTGTTGAAATATATTTGTGCAAAAATAAGGTTTGCAGATTTCTTTTTGCATAATTGGCATATAAATTATACATATTGAAAAATACATAAAATTTATTATGAAAAAGTTAAGTTTTTATTTGAATAGAATGAAAAAGGACATTATATTTGCACCCGCATTCAGGCAAATAGCTTGATGAGGCACTCAAGGAGAAATGGCAGAGTGGTCGAATGCGGCAGTCTTGAAAACTGTTGAGGGTCACACCTCCGGGGGTTCGAATCCCTCTTTCTCCGCAAACAAGCGCAAGTCTTGAAAATAAAAAACCACCAAGTTTACTTGAGTGGTTTTTTTTGTTTTTATGACTTTGGCATTTGCAAAATGCCGTAAGTGGGATATTGGAACAAAATCCCTCTTTCTCCGCGAAAAGCCCTATAAAAGGCAACAAAAACCCTGTAAATAGTTGATTTACAGGGTTTTTTGTTTTTATTGATATCAAATGATATCATATGAATACTGTTAAAAAGGGACTAATTCGGTGTCACTAATACCTTCATCTCAACTGACACCGAATTGAATATATATAATTGTTTTTCAGTTATTTAGAGTTTTTTGTTCTCCGAAAAAACCACTCATTTAAAGTGGTTTTTATTACAATGTATTTTACCCACTTATTTCCAAAGGCCTTCCATATCTTCTAAAGTTTTACCTTTAGTTTCTGGAACATATTTCCAAACAAACCACAGAGCTATCAGTTACATGATACCGTAAACCCAATATGGTACATCAACTATGTTGGTTTATACATTGGGTGATGGTGTAAACGGTTTTACGCTAAACCCAGCAATCGGTTCTTTTTATTTATCACATGCTAATATTCAAATTCCAAAAACTGGAAATATTTATTCAATAAACGAAGGGAACTATTCTCATTTTCCTCAAGGTGTGAAAAATTACATTAAATATTGTCAACAAGAAGAGGAAAATCGCCCCTATTCTGCTAGGTATATTGGTTCCATGGTTTCAGATTTCCATAGGAACATGCTAAAAGGAGGTATTTATATGTACCCAAATTGCACTAAAAATAAAAACGGTAAACTAAGGTTGCTTTATGAAGCAAACCCTATTGCTATGTTAGCAGAACAAGCTGGCGGAAAAGCGACAAATGGGGTTGATCGTATTTTAGATATTATGCCGACTGAGATACATCAGAGAGTGCCATTTTTTTGCGGTAGTACAGAAATGGTTGATAAATTGGAATCGTTTTTAACAAATAAAAATACTTTATAAACTCTTTTAAACCAAAACCAATTATAAATGTCTAATTTTAATATTACGCTTATTTCAAAACCTTAGATTAATTAATTTTTTTCTTTTTAAAGAAACAGTTATAAAAAAAAACACTAGAAGCATGATTAAAAAAATCACTCTTTTCGCTTTTGTAATTATTCTTCTATCTTTTACTATAATTAATAATTTCAGCCAACTAGTTATTGAAAAATTAGAGAACTACTCTAATGACTATCCAGAGAAAATATATATTAAAACAGATAAACCATATTATACAATTGGTGATGACATTTGGTTTTCAGCATATCTGGTTAATGGAATTAGTCATAAACCGACTAGCAAAAGCAATGTGATTTACGTTGAATTAGTTAACGAAAAAGATTCTATTGTATCTCATAAAAAACTTTATACAAATGATATAAGCGCTGCTGGCGATTTTAAAATAAATAAAGAATGGGAAGCGGGCTCTTATTTATTAAGAGCCTACACAAACTATATGCGAAATAGTAGTACTGATTTTTTCTTTAAAAAAGAAATTCCTGTCTGGGATGTAAAAGAGTTTAAAGAAGCAGCAAATATTGAATCTGGTTCAAATGCAACATCTACAAAAGAGGAATTTATTAAAGAACGTCCAGACCTTAATTTTTATCCAGAAGGTGGATACCTAGTTAATGGCCTTCAATCGAAAGTTGGTATTAAAGTCAAGGATAAAAAAAATAGAACTATACATATTGAAGGGGTTATAAAAAATGCAGAAAATATCATTATTTCAAGATTTAAGACTTTCGAGTTTGGTCTAGGGCTTTTTATGTTAACACCAGAAGCCAATGAAACGTATTACGCAAGTATTCTTATTAACGGAAAAGAAGAAAAATACGAACTCCCAAAACCATTACCACAAGGGTTTAATATTAATTTAATAAATAACGGTCAAGAAATAATATTAAAAGTAAGCTCTAATAATACTATTGGATTAAAAAACTCATTATTAACTGCACACCAAAGAGGAGAAATCGTTTTCCAAAAACTTGAAGAAACAACAACCAATTCTTATACGGTAAAACTCAGTACTTCAGAATTAAATTCTGGTGTTACAAACTTTACACTATTTAACAATGAAGGCAAGCCAGTATGCGAACGTTTAGTTTTTATAAACAATCCAAATAAAGACGTTAGCATTAATGTAAATACAGAATCTAAAAACCCAGAAACAAGAGAAAAAGTAACGCTTCAATTAGATTTAAAAGATAAAAGTGGAAATCCTGTATCTGGAAATTTAACATTAACCATCAATGATTTGGATGCGGTTGAAAAAAGTACAAAGAATGAAAATATAAAAACCTATTTATTATTAAATTCAGATTTACGAGGCCATATAGAAAACCCAGGTTATTTCTTTGAAAAAGAAAATGATTCCAAACGTCGGTTTTTATTGGATCTAGTCATGTTTACACATGGTTGGAGCAGATTTACTTGGAATGAACTTTTATACAAACCAAAAATCAAAAATCAATTCCAAATTGAAAAAGGTATTTTTATTTCCGGACAAACTCATGCCTTAAAAGAAATAGGAAAACGTATTTCAGCGCCTACCAGATTAACCTTTATGGGGTCTTTACCGCATCAAGAAGTAGCACAATCTGATGTAAACGGACAATTTAATTTTGGTCCTTATGTTTTTTACGATTCTATTCCTGCCATTATTGAAGCTCGTGTAAAACAATTTAAAAGTGATTTCGAAAAAAATAGAGATGTGGATATTTTTTTACAAAACAACACCTATCACAGCCCTTTAATTTCGGGCAATAATGTTTTAAAAGCTAACAACTTAAATAACACTATAGCTACAAACTTTATTAAGCAGGCTCAAAATATTTCGCAAATAGATGCCCAATTTTTAAAAGGCGCTCAATTATTAGATGAAATTTTAATTACTGCCAAAAGAGAAACCAAAGAAGAAAAGCGTGAAGAAGAACTTAATGATAGAGCTGGTAATAGTTTCCCAACACATAGACTAGACATGAATGATATTCTTAACTCTGAAGCTATGAGCATCTTTATGCTACTTAATCAATTACCAGGAGTTACAACTTATAACGATACCATATCCATTAGAAATGGAGGTCAGCCTGTTATATTAATAGATAATATGCGGGTGGAAGTTGAAGAAATATCTTTCTTAACAGGCTCTGACATAGAGTTTATTGATGTATTATCAGGCGCATCTGCATCTATTGTTAGTAATAGCGCAAATGGTGTTATTTCCATATATACTAAACTTGGTAATGGTAGTTTGTTAAACGTAAAACGTAAACCAGGTATTATTGATTTTTACTGTCCTGGGTTTTATACAGCTCGCGAATTCTATTCACCTGATTATGCTGATAGTTTTAATGTCACCTCAAAACAAGACATAAGAACAACTTTATATTGGAAACCTAAAATAGTAATTAACCAAGACGCTAATTCTGAAGTATCATTTTTCACAAGTGATTTAAGGAGTAAATATGCTATAGAAATTGAAGGCATTACAAACGACGGAGTTCCCGTTTATGATTTATCAACCTTTGAGGTTGAATAAAACTATTAAAAAGGAAGTTATATATATCAAGTATGTTTAAAAGCATAACGTTTAAAGGAATTGCATTTGATTGAAAAAGCAATCTTAATTAATATTGGATTGCATTTTTATTTATGAAAAAAAATTATTTACTTTTCATTGACTAAGGTTTGATATCAAAAACACTAAACCAAACTAGTGTAAATAAAATTAAGTAGAAGTGAATTAACGAGGTTACGTGCTTATTCTGCACTAAGGTTGGCTAAAGCCCAATAATGTCATATTTTGTATAGAACCATATCCAAAAGGAAATTTAGCTTTCCTAAATAAACTATATATTTTTTTAGTAGGCAGTTCAATGCTTGCTCAGTCAAAATTATAATAATAAAATTGGGTTTAAAACAACAACCTAATTTTCGTTCAAAACTG
>NZ_JBATHX010000053.1:0-11326 GCF_049667265.1 Algibacter sp.
ATCTAAAGTCACTTTTGTGGAGTCTTTGGCTTTAAGAATAGTAAGTTCACTTTCTTTAGTAAAAGCAACTTCGGTTTGCTTAATTACTTTTTTATCTTTTTTACAGCCTATAGAAACTATGGTTAAGGATAGCGTTAAAAAGAAAAAAAAGCGCTTTAAAAACATATTATCTTACCACATTTTTCGATTTGAAAACAAACATAAAATACAACCCAATCAGAACAAAAGGAATACTTAACCATTGCCCAGTATTTAATTCAAACCAATTAATATATTCTTCACCTTGAGGCTCTTTAGTGAACTCTATAAAGAAACGAATGGTCCAAAGTAGAATTAAAAACAAACCGAATAAAAACCCAGGTTGATCCTTTTTAGTAGTTTTAGAATAGAAATACCATAAAATTAAAAATACAAAAATATAGCAAAACGATTCATACAATTGCGACGGATGTCTGTATGGCACAGCATCTAATAAATTTTGAAATTGCGGATTATCAGTTACCGCGTGATAAGCTTTTTGAACATCTTTAATGCCAGTAAGTTGTACAATTTCTCTTTTGTAATATTGGTCTTGTATAAAACGAACCCCTAGATTAGAATCTGTTATTTTTCCAATTATTTCGGAATTAATAAAATTTCCTATTCTAATAAATACAGCTCCAGAAGCTACTGTTATTACAACACGATCTAAAATCCAAAGGACCGATTTATATTTATATTTTCTTCTATATAAATACATGCCAATTATAATTCCAATAGCTGCGCCATGACTTGCAAGTCCTTGAAAACCTGTAAATTCAAATCCGCCTTTAAATTTAAAAGGCAAAAAGATGCTAAAAAAATCTTCAGAAATTAATTCAGATTGATAAAACAAAACATGGCCTAATCTTGCGCCAAGCATGGTTGCTATAACCGTGTAAATAAATAATGGATCTAAATAATCTAAAGACACTTTCTCTTTAGTAAAAATACGTTTCATTATATACCAACCTATTATAAAGGCAAATACCCACATTAAGCTATAAAAGTGGATCTTGAAGTTTCCAACAATGTCAATTCCTGTTATCGGGTTCCAATCAAATTTTAATGCGTGCATAGGTTTTGTTTTTCAGCGTAAATATAAAGTTTTATAGTAGCTTTAATGTTAAAATTTATTTAAGAAGTTCCAATACCTCAACTTCAAAAATAATATTTGATTTCCCTGGGATACCTCTTGTTCCTGCTTCTCCATAGGCTAAATGATATGGAATAAACAAAGTAGCTTTATCGCCAACGTTTAATTGTTGCAGCCCTTCTTTAAACCCAGAAATCATTTTTGCATCTGGACCAACATCAGCATTTATAGGTTGGTATCGGTTTGCGGCTTTACGTTTTTCGTTAACAGCATCAAGCTTTTTAGCGGTTTCTAAACTGCTGGTTTCTAGTAGTTTTCCGTCTTCAAAATAAACAGCGTAATGCACTAAAGCTTCCGAGGTTTCAGTTATTGGCTCGCCAGTTCCTTTTTCTGAAACAAAATATTGTAATCCAGAATCTAGGGTTATTGCTTTTGCTTTTTGCTTTTCAAATTTATTTTGAGTGGCTTTTAAAATTGCAACAGCTTTGGTCTTTTTTTCTTTTTCTTGACGTTCTATTGCTTTAAAATGATTTTCAAAAACCTTTGGTGCATCAAATTGTTTGGCCGCTTTGCCTTTTCTAACAATATTTAATTCCTCTAAAACAACATCTTCAATTGGCTTATCGCTGTTGTCGGTTTTTACATTCGATATGGAATCTTGAATATTCAAACCTAAAACTAATTCACCAAACACATTGTATTTATTGTCAAGATGAGATTTTGGGACTTCCGTAATAAAAAATTGACTACCATTCGTATTAGGACCAGAATTAGCCATGGAAAGAATTCCAGGTCGGTCATGTTTTAAATCTGGATGAAACTCACCGTTGAATTTATAACCCGGATCACCTTGTCCCGTACCTAAAGGGTCGCCACCTTGTATCATAAATTGATCCTTAACACGATGGAAAATAGTACCGTTATAGAATGGCTTCTTTTTGTATTTTTCGCTTACCATGGTGTTTGTACCTTCTGCTAAAGACACAAAATTTGCCACGGTTATTGGTGCTTTTTCTTGTTCTAATTTGGCAACCATAACACCTTTGCTGGTTATGAATTCTGCATATAAACCATCCTCAAGTTCAGGATATTGCACCTTACAAGACGTTAGGTTTACTACAAGTGTAAGTAGTAAAACTTTAATAAAATTTTTAAATAGCATGTTAGTTAGTTTGATTTAGGGTAATTGAATTTACAGTAACTTCACAAATTAAAGGTGTGTTTCGCCCAATTTTGTTTTCGTCTCCATAATAGCCATAAGCTTTCTGAGAAGGGAATAGGAAGGTAGCCGTTTCGCCAGCTTTCATAAGTTTTAAACCCTCACGAAGTCCTGTAAATAGCTCTTCTTTATCCATGGCGTAGGTTTGCGTTTTTAATTCTTCGGTAGAATAAATAACGTTACCATTAAGCGATTTAATATTGTAGTTATAGTTGATAATATCGCCAAAATTTGGTGTTTGTAGTGTGTCTATTTCGGTTTTATTATTGTAATAATACCAAAAACCACTTTCAGAGGCGATATAATCATTCTTATTTAGTTTCATTATTTTTTCAATGGACGCTTGTTCTTTGGCGTTAAGCTTTTTATTACGCTCTACAGAGGCATCAATGAAAGAACCAGATTTTACAGAAATTGGTCGTCTAGCTTCAGGAGTTTTACAGCTAAAAACTAGCAAAACTAGGGCTAAGGTTAGTAATTTATTCATCATTTAGGGCTTTATTGTAACTAGGCAATATACTAATAAATTTTTCAACCGTTTTTTCTAATGATAAATGGCTTTTGCCACCTGCCGCATTTATATGCCCGCCACCTTCAAAATGCGCTCTAGACATTTCGTTTACCGAAAAGTTTCCTTTAGAGCGTAATGAAATTTTAATAATACCTTCATTTCTATCTTCAATAAAAATAGCAGCAAGCACAACACCATCTAACGATAATCCGTAATTAACAACACCTTCAGTATCGCCTTTTTTATAATCATACTTCTGGAGCTCTTCTTGAGAAAGCGTAATATATGCCGTTCTCGATTCTGGAACCACTTTTAAATTGGTTAACGCACAGCCTAATAATTGTAATCGTTTATAACTATTAGAGTCATAAACATTATTATGAATTTCGGTATTGTCCGCGCCTTTTTCAATAAGTTTTGCTATGATAGTATGGGTTTTGCTGGTAGTGGATCGAAACCTAAACGAGCCAGTATCTGTCATTATGCCAACATACAAACTAGTGGCAATATCACTATCAATTATATCAGCGTCTCCTAATAGGTCAATAAAATTAAAAACCATTTCGCAAGTCGAACTCATGCTCACATCACTATAAGTATATTTAGCATAGTCGTCAGGTGCTTGGTGGTGGTCAATCATTATTTTCATGGCTTTACTTTCAGCCAAAACCTTTTCCATATTACCTGTTCTATGTAAAGCATTAAAATCTAAAGTGAAAATGATATCGGCATCTTTAAGTAAATCATCACAAGTATCGGTTTGCGAATCATGTTTCAAAATAGTGTCGCTTCCTGGTATCCATTTCAAAAACGAAGGATAATCATTAGGAACAATAACTTGCACCTGATGCTGGCCCTTTGTTAAATAATGATAGAGGCCTAAAGATGATCCAATAGCGTCACCATCTGGGTTTTTATGTGGCACAATAACAATTTTTTTCTTAGAAGATAAAAGTTGTTTTATGCTTGAAATGTCTTGTTTGTTCATAGCTGACGAAGATACGAATTTTTTAAAATGAACGGATTTAATCATGTGTAATTGAAGTGAAAAATATAGGCTTTTTGATTTATTGGAGTTTTTTTTGAAAAGCACAAATCGGCATCGAAATTTTAAAAAAAGTAAAAAATTAGTTAAAAGTGCATTTTGTAGCTAATTTGAATCAGTTCAAATAGAATTATTGCAATTTCATAGAAATATATTACTTTTGCACGCACATAAAAAAAAGATAATGGCAACAAATAGAACATTTACAATGCTTAAGCCAGATGCTGTTGAAAAAGGACACATTGGCGCAATTTTAGAAAAAATTTCAGCTTCAGGATTTAGAATTGTAGCAATGAAACTAACCCAAATGACAACTACTGATGCGCAAGAATTTTACGCAATTCATAGTGAGCGTCCGTTTTACGCAGATTTAGTAGAATACATGACGCGTGGACCAATTGTAGCAGCAATTTTAGAAAAAGAAAATGCAGTTGACGATTTTAGAACCTTAATTGGAGCAACCAATCCTGATGATGCTGCCGAAGGAACTATTAGAAAAATGTTTGCAGATTCTATTAGTGAAAACGCAGTACACGGAAGTGATAGCGATGATAATGCTGCTATTGAAAGTGCATTTCATTTCTCAGGAAGAGAGCAGTTTTAAGTAGAATTCAATTTTATATAAAATAAAAAACCCCACAACAAAGTTGTGGGGTTTTTGTTTTAAAAAGTACTGTATGTTTTACTAAACTACTTTTACGTTTACGGCGTTTAAGCCTTTTCTACCTTCTTCTAGATCGAACTCTACGATATCGCCTTCGCGAATTTCATCGATTAATCCAGAAATGTGAACAAAATGTTCGGTGTTTGAACCTTCTTCTGTTATAAATCCGAATCCTTTAGAATCGTTGAAGAATTTTACTGTTCCTTTACTCATTGTAATATGTATTAAATTATTAATTACTTAGTGTATTGCAAATGGCATGCCAAAAAAAGCAATCTGTCTGAAAAAGTGGTCAATACTTGTAAAACTGAGCGAAGTCGAAGTTTTAATGTTTTGAAAACCTAAGCATTTCGACTGCGTTCAATGTCACAACTAAATTCTATAGTTTGTTTTATTTTTTAAGAAAGTCTAATGCAAAAAAAAAGCCTATCAAAAAAATGATAGACTCTTATTTGTAATTGTTATATAGTATATCCTTAGATTACTTTTACGTTTACTGCGTTTAATCCTTTTTTACCTTCTTGTAAATCGAATTCAACAGCATCACCTTCACGAATTTCATCGATTAATCCAGAAATGTGTACAAAATGTTCTTTGTTGTTGTCATCTTCAGTTATGAATCCAAATCCTTTAGAATCATTGAAAAATTTTACGGTACCTTTACTCATTGTATTTGTATTATAATAATTAATATTCTGCAAATATACTGCAATTTTGTTAAAAAACATTAAAAACAAAAAAAGCCTATCAAAAAAAATGATAGGCTCTTACTTGTAATTGTGAAATAGTATATCGTTTAGACTACTTTTACGTTTACGGCGTTTAATCCTTTTCTACCTTCTTGTAGATCGAATTCTACAACATCACCTTCACGAATTTCATCGATTAATCCTGAAATGTGTACGAAATGTTCTTTGTTGTTGTCTTCTTCAACGATAAATCCAAATCCTTTAGAATCATTGAAAAATTTTACGGTACCTTTACTCATTGTATTTGTATTAAAAAATTTAAGTTACAAATGTAATATAAAAAATAATAAAGTGTAGCTTTTTGTTAAAAAAAATATAGGTAGGTAAAAACTGTAATTATCTTAAAACCAGTTTTTTAATAATCACTTTGCCCAGTTCTTCGTTAAGCATGTCAATTATTTTCGCTTTCCCATAACTTAATTCCTCTCTTAAAACGCTGGAACTTAGTTGCACATATAAAGTATCGCGCTCTAAATTTACAGCCGTAGTGTAGTTGTTAACGCCATTACCCATAAGGCTTGCCCAAGCATCAGCCACATTCACTTTGTTTAAACCCTTTTCAAGCTTATTGGTTTCAACAAACTCTTTTAAAGCGTCGCTAATACTAAGGTTTTCGTTGTTGCGTTTTGCCATGGTTATTTTGAGCGTGTTATAAAAAGTTATTTGTTTTGTAAAAGTATTAAAAATATTTGGGCGTTACCACAAGGGTCGGGCTTTTCGTTCCAAGTCCTCACACCTCCTTCGTCGGGCTGTTGGCTTTCCACTTCAATCCCTAACGCAGGCGTGTTTGCTAGCTTGTTTTTTTTAATATAACTTGTCTTGTTTTTGGTTTTTACCACAGTTCTTGAATAGTTGCGTATTTACATGGAAGGATTTTGAGCAGAAAAATAGGACCTAATAAACGTGCAACAATCTTTATTTAATACTAAAACTAAGTAATTATTTTATACATTGTTTGGCACTATATTTTTTTTACCTATTAGTTTATGCTCTATAATTAGCCATAAATAATTAAAAAAGACAGACCATCCACTTAATTCAGGGTTAGTTTTTTTTCCTTGTCCTATTAATTTTATCTGTGATTCATACCATATTATATTCATCATTCCATCAATTGCTTTAACTCCTGTTTTTTTAATTTTTGTAGAAAAATCAGCTCGACTTTCGTTAAATATTTCATTCCCAATATTAGGGAACACAGCAAAAGGTCTGGCAATTCCAATAATATCTAATTGATTAGAAGCAATGGCATCTCGCATTACTGAAGTAGTTCGAAATCCTCCTGTTAACATTAAAGGAGTATTTGTTATTTTTCTTATTTTATCAATATAATCGATAAAATAAGCTTCTCTTTTTATTGTGCTCTCTTTGCGTTTTCCCATCATTGCTGGAGCTTCATAAGTTCCTCCTGATATTTCTATTAAATCAATTCCTTCCTTTGAAAGGATTTTGACAACTTCCATGGATTCTTCTTCTGAAAATCCGCCTTTTTGAAAGTCTGTAGAGTTTAATTTAATTCCCACAGGAAAATTATTTCCTACGCGTTCTCTAATTTTTCTATAAACTTCAACGACAAATCTGGATCTATTTTCTAAGGTTCCTCCCCATTTATCTTTTCTAATATTTGTATAAGGCGATAAAAATTGACTAACTAAATAACCATGTGCACCATGAATCTGAATTCCTGAAAAGCCTGCTTCTTTTAATATTATAGATGTATTGGCAAAAGCATCAATAATTTCTAGAATCTCACTTTCACTTAAAACATCAGGTACTTTTTTTGTTGTTTTTTTTCTTCCACCAGTTTTTAGAGGTACAGCAGAAGGAGCTTTTAAACTACGGTTAATTTGTTCCATAGCTTGTCTACCAGGATGGTTTATCTGAGCCCATAAATGCGTATTTGTGCCTTTTACACTTTCGGCCCATTCTTTAAGAATATTAATATTTTTTCTATTTTGAACAACTACATTTCTTGGTTCTCCAATTGCCTCTGAATCAATCATAATGTTTCCAGTAATCAATAATCCTGCACCACTTTGAGCCCATGTTTTATATGCATTTATCAGAATAGGTGTTGGCTCATGATGTTTGTTAGATAAATTTTCACTCATTGCTGATTTAGCAATTCTATTACTTAGGATTACTCCATTTGGTAAAATCATTTCTTCTTGTAATACATTCATAGGATTAGTTGCAAAAGTGTTTTAAATAAAATTCAATTTATTATAGTATGCTCTAATTTACAATTCGCCCTTGCCTGGCGTGTTTTCGGATATGAAATCGTTACAATGATATATATTCAATGTTACCTGCCTGTCGGCAGACAGGAACGAAATTAACTGAAATTTTTTATAAAATCAAGCAGTATGGAGTGAAAATAATCGTGAAATAGTACCTAAAAAGAACGTCATAACCTAAAAATCTCATACGATTGATGCACCTGTTTTACGGCATTTTCAGTTCGTTCAGCATGTGTGTCACTAATAAAAAGCTGCCCGAAATTTTCATCATCAACCAATTTAATAATTTGCGCCACACGTTGTTCGTCTAACTTATCAAAAATATCATCAAGTAATAAAATAGGATTCACACCACTTTGCGCTTTTATAAAATCGAACTGTGCTAACTTTAAAGCAATCAAGAAGGATTTTTGTTGACCTTGGCTGCCAAATTTCTTAATAGGATGCCCTTCAATATTAAAATGTAAATCGTCTTTATGAATACCAACACTTGTGTATTGCAGCGCTTTATCTTTATTTACCGATGCTTTTAAAAGGGTGTTTAAATCGTCTTCAAACAAATCACTACTATAAACCAAATCGACTAATTCATTACCGTTACTAATAACCTCGTATCTCGATTTAAAAATAGGAATGAATTCTTTTAAAAAAGCATCACGTTTTTCAAAAAGTTTCGTTCCGTAATCTGTAAGTTGCGTGTTATAAACCTCTAAAGTATCCTTGTTAAAAGTGTGGTTAAGTGCAAAATACTTCAATAAAGCATTCCGCTGAGCCAATATTTTGTTATAGTTTATTAAATGATTCAAATAATTTTTATCACTTTGCGAAATCACAGAGTCAATAAATTTTCTTCGTGTGGTGCTGCCTTCAATAATTAAATCCCTATCAGCTGGCGATATAATCACCAATGGTAAAAATCCAATATGCTCGCTAAATTTCTCGTAAGCTTTACCGTTGCGTTTTATAATTTTTTTTTGTCCGCGTTTTAAACTAATCGCTACTTTTTCAGTTTTTTCATCCTTATTATAATCACCATTAATCACAAAAAACTCTTCTTCGTGTTTAATATTCTGCGTTGCAACAGGGTTGAAATAGCTTTTTCCGAAGGATAAATGATAAATAGCATCAAGCACATTTGTTTTTCCAATACCATTATTACCAACAATACAATTTATTTTATCGTTGAAAATGAACGATTTACTATCGAAATTCTTGTAATTGAGTAAGGAAAGTGATTTTAAAATCATATGAAATTCAACTTTAAGAGCATTTTCGGGTTAAACTCTTGAAAAGAAGTGCAAATTATTGAAAAATATCAAATAAATACCCTTTTAGTTATGAAGAAAAATTATATTTTTGCGCGACAATAATTTTAGATAGCATATAATGGCAACTTATAAGAAAAGAGGATATAAACCAAAAACAGAAGTAGAGAAACAACAGAATATTGAAGAAGGTTCTACTACTGCGGAGGTGTTTAACACACTTGATGAAACAGCTTCTAAAACAGAAGATTTTGTAGCAAAAAACCAGAAATATATTTTTATTATAATTGGTCTTGTTGCAGTTGTGGTTTTAGGGTCTTTAGCATATAAAGAATATATTGCAAAGCCAAAACAGCAAGCCGCCATGAATGATATGTTTCAAGCGCAAAAATACTTTGACCAAGCTGTAACTGGAACCTCTAAAGATTCACTTTATACCTTAGCGTTAAATGGTGGTGAAGGTAAATTTGGTATGCTTGATATTATTGAGGAGTACAGCGGTACACCTTCTGCTAATTTAGCTAGTTATTATGCTGGTACTGCGTATTTAAGATTGAAAGATTATAAAAATGCAGTTGAGCATTTAAGTGATTTTAAAAGTGACGATGAGATTTTAGCACCTTTAGCAAAAGGAAATATTGGTGATGCCTTTGTGCAATTAAACCAAAACGAAGATGCTTTAGGCTATTACGAGCAAGCTGCTGAAATGCGTAATAACGAATTTACAACGCCAATGTATTTATTTAAAGCAGGAACAATTGCTTTGGATTTAGGAAAAGCAGATAAGGCATTAGCCTATTTTGAAAGAATAAAAAATGATTATGCAAACTCTACGGAAGCATCCCAAGTGGATGTTTTTATAGGAAAAGCACAGGTTTTAGCAAACAAATAATAGCTACTATTTATGGCTACGGCAAATAAAAATTTATCAGATTACGATAAAGCATCAATCCCAAACGCGAATAAATATCGGTTTGGGATTGTTGTTTCTGAGTGGAATGATAATATCACAGAAGGTTTATACAAAGGCGCTTATAATGCATTAATTGAAAATGGTGTATTGCCTAATAATATTATCCGTTGGAATGTGCCAGGAAGTTTTGAGCTAATTTACGGTTGTAAAAAAATGCAAGAGCAAATGGTGAATGCTGTTATTGCTATTGGTAGTGTTATTCAAGGAGAAACGAAGCATTTCGATTTTGTTTGCGAAGGCGTAACTCAAGGTATTAAAGACTTGAACGTAATACATGAAACACCAGTAATTTTTTGTGTACTAACAGATAATACGATGCAACAAGGTATTGATCGATCTGGTGGCAAACATGGTAATAAAGGAACTGAAGCTGCTATTGCCGCAATAAAAATGGCTGAACTTAGAAAAAACAGTTAAGCAGTTTTTCCAATTCCCATTATAAAAAAACAAATTCCAAAAGTATTTTCTTAAACTTCTTTGCTTTGTTTGGGATTTAGTATTTTTTTTTGGAAATTCCCCTAAAGGATTTCTTAACATTTTTTGGCACTTAAACTTTCACTTTCTGCCTACTTTTAAGTATTTTTGGAAAGACGAGAAATACTAGATTTTGTTTCAACAACGAAAAAATAAAACATTTAATTATAAATCCAGATTTTCAAAAGAAAGTCAAGCAGACTCTAGTTTAGATAAAGATTCTGATACCAAAGATTTTGTTTCTAAATGGAAGCAAAGTACCGCCTCAAAAGTAAAAACAAGAGGCGCCATGTCAATGAAGGTTTTAGTATTGATTTTGGTATTATTATTGATTTGTATGTATTTACTAGAAAAGAAATACATGTAAAACTGTACTAATAAAAAACTTAGAAATCATGGGAATTTTAAAACTTCGCAAAAACAAAAAATATAGTTACACACCTCGTACTTACGATGATAATGGTGAAGGTAGCCCTTTTGAAATTAAACATAAGTTTGATGAATTTAGAAAAACTGTTGGGCCAAGTAAAGGCCTGAAAGGTAAATTTAATGATGCTTTTGACGATTTAAAAAGTAATCCAAACAAAGAGGTAAACAGACGTATTTTAATTATTGTAGCCGTGCTTGTTTTAGTGTTTTTGTTTATCATCGATTTCGATTTATCTATATTCTTACCTAAATAATATATGGCAGACATTATACAGCTTTTACCCGATCATGTTGCAAATCAAATTGCAGCAGGCGAAGTTGTACAACGTCCTGCTTCTGTAGTTAAAGAGCTTCTTGAAAATGCCATTGATGCAGGAGCAAATACTATAAAACTTATTATAAAAGATGCTGGAAAAACCCTTGTTCAAGTGATTGACAATGGTAATGGCATGAGTACCACCGACGCCAGATTGAGTTTTGAGCGTCATGCAACATCCAAAATTAGAAGTGCTGAAGATTTATTTCAATTACATACCAAAGGTTTTCGTGGTGAAGCTTTGGCAAGTATTGCGGCTATTGCACATGTGGAGCTAAAAACGAAACAAGATCTTGATGATGTTGGTAATAGTATAGTAATTGAAGG
>NZ_JBATHX010000054.1:0-3104 GCF_049667265.1 Algibacter sp.
TACATTCAATTTTATTTAGATATTGTTTTAGATTTTTCGCAAAAAAAAGGAACCAATATTTCTGGTTTTTTAGACTATTTTGACAAGAAAAAAGATAAATTAAGCATCATTTCTCCTCAGGGACAAAATGCGGTTCAAATTATGACCATTCACAAATCCAAGGGTTTAGAATTTCCAATTGTTATTTTTCCGTATGCTGACTTAGATATTTATGGTGAAGTTGAACCTAAAGAATGGTTTTCTTTAGATAAAGAAAAATACCATGGTTTTTCGCATACTATTTTGAACTTCAATAAAGATTTTGAAAATTATGGAGATGAAGGATTAAGAATTTTTAACAAACATAAATCTGAACAAGAATTAGACAACATTAATTTATTGTATGTTGCGCTAACCCGAGCTATAGAGCAGATGCATGTTATTTCAACCAAAGATATTTCATCAAAAGGCGTGGTTAATGCAAAAAAATACTCGGGCTTATTAATAAATTATTTGCAACATCTAGGGAAATGGAATGATTCAGAGTTAGAATATAGTTTCGGAAACCCAATAAAATCCTCAGAAACTACGTCAGATATAAAGGAAATGATTCATCAAGATTCCTTTATTTCAACAGCCAAAGAAGACCATAACATAAAAGTTGTAACCAAATCTGGCCTATTATGGGATACTAGCCAACAAGATGCGATTGAAAAAGGAAATTTAATTCACAATATCATGGCTCAAATTAAAACTATTGATGATGTTGATTTAGTAATTAATGATTTTCAAAAATCTTCAACCATTAATAAAATGCAGGCTGAATCATTGATAGTAACCATTTTAGATATTATAAAACACCCGAAACTTCAAGATTATTTTACTTCAAATGACACCATATATAATGAACGCGATATAATCTCGAAAGAGGGTATTATTTTAAGGCCAGACAGAATCGTCATAAATTCTAAAAATGAAGCTGTTATTATGGATTACAAAACAGGCTTTGAGGATAAAAAACATGGGCAACAGCTTCAAAGTTATCAGGATGTTTTGGAGGAAATGAAAATCAGCGTTAAAAAGAAGATTCTTATATACATCAATGATGATATTTTAGTAAAAGATATTTAAATTTGCATAAAACGCAATAAAATGTACGGAAAACTGAAAAATCATCTTCAAGAAGAGCTACAAGAGATTAAAAATAATGGCCTTTATAAAGAAGAACGCATTATTACATCCGCTCAAGGTGCCGAAATAACCTTAAATACTGGTGAAACTGTTTTAAATTTTTGTGCTAATAATTATTTAGGGCTTTCTTCACACCCTGAGGTAATACAAGCTGCGAAAGATACTATGGATACGCATGGTTTTGGAATGAGTTCCGTCCGTTTTATTTGTGGCACTCAAGATATTCATAAAACACTTGAGCAAAAAATAGCAGATTTTTACCAAACCGAAGACACCATATTATATGCAGCTGCTTTTGACGCTAATGGCGGAGTTTTTGAACCCTTATTAGGTGAAGAAGATGCCATTATTTCCGACTCATTAAATCATGCTTCTATTATTGATGGTGTACGTTTATGCAAAGCTGCTAGATACCGTTACCAAAATAATGATATGTTAGATTTGGAAAAGCAACTTATTGCAGCCAATGAAAATGGTGCTCGATTTAAAATAATTGTAACTGACGGCGTGTTTTCTATGGATGGTTTGGTGGCACCGCTAGATAAAATATGTGATTTAGCAGATAAATATGATGCCTTAGTTATGATTGATGAATGTCATGCAGCGGGCTTTATAGGAAAAACAGGTCGAGGCACACCCGAAGAAAAGGGTGTTTTAAACCGAATAGATATTATAACAGGAACTTTAGGAAAGGCTTTGGGTGGCGCCATGGGTGGCTATACCACAGGTAAAAAGGAAATTATTGATATGTTGCGCCAACGTTCTAGACCGTATTTATTTTCAAATTCGTTAGCTCCAGCCATTGTTGGTGCTTCCATAAAAGTTTTTGACATGCTTGCGAATAATACTGAGCTTAGAGATACCTTAGAATGGAATACAAATTATTTCAAAAAAGGAATGAAATCTGCCGGATTTGATATCGTAAATGGCGATTCGGCCATAGTTCCTGTAATGCTTTATGATGCAAAACTATCTCAAAACATGGCAAATATGCTTTTAGAAGAAGGAATTTATGTAATTGGATTCTTTTTTCCGGTAGTTCCTAAAGAAAAAGCTCGAATACGCGTTCAACTCTCGTCAGCACACACAAAATCGCATTTAGACCAAGCTCTAAAAGCCTTTACTAAAGTGGGAAAAGCATTAAATATTATCTAAATTCATTCTGAACTATCGACGAACTGCATATATCTCCTATTTTTTTATATATTTGTCTTTGTTAATAACATTTAACAACTTACTTTTGCAGACAATTAACACTTAAAAATTAAACTTTTGAATATGAAAAATCTTAGCAGATTATTGTTCGCTATGTTGCTTGTATTAGGTTTTAGCAACACGTATGCACAAGATGAAAACAATCCTTGGGCAATTAGTTTCGGGATAAACGCAGTTGATCTTTACCCAGTTGGAGAAGACGCACCTCAAGGAGATTACTTTGATGAATTCTTTAATGCAAAAGACCACTGGAATGTTCTTCCTTCTTTGTCTACCATTACTGTTTCTAAATACCTTAGTAACGGCTTTTCACTTGGCTTAAATGGTTCAATAAACAAAATCGAGAAAATTGGTGAAGTAACTGGAGTACCTAGCGTAACAGTTAACGATATGACTTATTATGGTCTTGACGGTATTATAAAATACAGCTTTGCAGACTTATTAAATTGTAAAACTATCGAGCCTTATTTAGGTGTTGGTGGTGGTTACTCTTGGATAGATGATATTGGAGCTGGAACTTTAAACGGATCTTTAGGTTTAAACTATTGGTTTACTGATAACGTTGGTTTAAATCTTCAAACTTCATACAAACATTCTTTTGAAGATTATTTATCTAAACACTGGCAACATTCTGCTGGTATTGCAGTTAAATTTGGAGGAAAAGATACAGATGGAGATGGTATATATGACAAAGATGATGCTTGTCCAGATGTTCCTGG
>NZ_JBATHX010000055.1:0-7398 GCF_049667265.1 Algibacter sp.
CCATTCCTAAGAATTTTAACCACTTTGCTAATTTCCTTAGGATTAGGATTTTCCTCGTATATTTTAATAAATTCAGCCATAATAATTACCTTGCCAATACGTTTAATTTAATTGAGTTTCGGATTGATTGATAAATAGTAAATATATTTCTAATATATGAAAATTCTAAAATTTGTTGTAGTTAATTTAATAGTATTCATGTCCCTGATTGGTTGTTCTGATGATAACGGAACCACAAAGGAAACTGAAATCCCATTAAACCCATTGGAATATTATCAAGAACTTAACATTAGTTATGGCGATGATGCCAACCAAGTTTTTGATTTATACTTGCCTGCCAACAGAACTGAAGATACAAAAACCATTATTTTAGTTCATGGTGGTGGTTGGACAACGGGCGATAAAAGTGAGATGATTGATTTTAAAAATAGCATTCGTCAGGACTTTCCAAACACGGCTATTGTGAACCTGAATTACCGTTTAGCAAATACCACGACGTCGCCTTACCCAATGCAAATTAACGACATTAGTTCGGTTGTGAATCATTTAAAAACCAACCAATCAAAATACACCATTTCAAATACAATCGGGTTTATAGGTGTGAGTGCTGGTGGGCATTTAGCACTATTATGGAGTTATGCACATGATACGGATAATAATGTGAATATGGTTTGTAGTATTGTTGGACCAACAAATTTTACAGACCCAGAATATCTGGATCCTAATCCATTAATGAAACCGTTAATTGAATTATTTGGTATAGCCCCAGGAACAGCTTTTCTAGAAGAAATTAGTCCGTATCACCAAGCTAAAACATCCTCACCTCCAACTATTTTATTTTATGGCGGCAATGATCCACTAATTCCGACGACTCAAGGCACCGCCATGCGCGATAAACTTGTAAGTCTTGGTGTGACACATCAGTTTACATTATATCCTGATGCTGGACATGGATGGATTGGATTAGATCTTTTAGATACGTATTTAAAACTTAAAGCTTTTATTGAAACACATCTTTAAAAGTTGACTGAAGAATGATAACTGTAGACTGTAAACTATCCAATAACCTCCAACTTAGCAAAACGCAACAATAGCTTCTTTATACCGCCATGTTGAAAATTAATTTCAGCTTTGGTGTCCGCTCCAGCGCCTTCAATTTTCATAACTTCTCCTGTTCCAAAACGGATATGTTTTACAATATTCCCAACTACCAAATTACTATCAAACAAATTGGTGTTTCCGTTCGTTTTTGCAACGGGTTTTAAGTTTTTCGGTGTGGTTACTTGAAACTTTTCTGGTTCTTTTTTGGTTGTATTTCCTTTTTTAAACGTAGGTTGTTTGGCTGGTTTATACCTGATTTTATTAGGTTCAACATCACCAAAAATATCGGCTGAAAGCATCGGGTTAAAACGACGTTCTTCAATAGGAGTTACAATATCTAAATACTGTTCATCTATTTCTTCAATAAAACGACTAGGTTCAGAATCTACTAATTTCCCCCATCTATATCTTGATAAAGCGTAAGTTAAATAGGCTTGTTTTTCAGCTCTAGTAACTGCTACATAAAAAAGTCGACGTTCTTCTTCCAACTCTGCACGTGTATTTCCACTCATGGCACTCGGAAATAAATCTTCTTCTAAACCAACAACAAATACATTCGAAAACTCCAATCCTTTTGCAAGATGTATGGTCATTAACGCTACATGATCTGGATCGCCTTTATCAGCATCGGCATCGGTAGCTAAAGCAACATCTTCAAGAAACTCTGCTAAAGAGCCTGTGGTATCTGCAATTTCTTTTTGCCCTTCCACAAAATCTTTCATACCATTTAAAAGTTCCTCAATATTTTCCATCTTAGCCACACCTTCTGGCGTGCCATCTTTATTGAATTCTTTAATAATACCTGTTGTTCTGGTAACATGTTCTGCTAATTCAAAAACATCGGCATTTTGATTAAGAACTTGAAAACTTTCTACTAGCGTTACAAAATTTTGAAGTTTAGTTCTGGTACCTGAATTTATCTTAACATCGGTTTTATCAATATTTTTCATCACCTCAAATATGGTGCGATTGTAGCCGTTAGCAGACACAATAAGTTTATCAACCGTTGTTTGACCGATACCTCTAGGCGGAAAATTAATAATGCGTTTCAAGGCTTCCTCATCGGCAGGGTTTATTACTAATCTTAAATAAGCGATAACATCTTTAATTTCTTTACGTTGATAAAACGAGGTACCACCATAAATTCGATAAGGAATATCGCGCTTTCGCAAAGCATCTTCAATAGACCGTGATTGTGCATTGGTTCTATATAAAATAGCAAAATCACTATTCATTTGTTGATTTTGCATTTTGCTATCCCAAATGGTACTTGCTACGTAGCGTCCTTCATCACCATCAGTTAACGATCTATGTACTTTTATTTTTTCACCTTCATCATTCGCAGTCCAAACTATTTTATCAAGTTTAGTTTCATTCTTATCAATGATTGAATTAGCTGCATTTACAATATTTTTTGTAGAACGGTAATTTTGTTCTAATCTAAAAACTTTCACATCGTCATAATCCTTCTGAAAGTTGAGGATATTATTAATATTTGCTCCACGGAAGGCATAAATACTTTGCGCATCATCTCCAACTACACAAATATTCTGAAATTTATCTGATAAGGCCCTCACAATTAAGTATTGCGAGTGGTTTGTATCTTGATACTCATCCACCAAAATGTATCTAAATCGATTTTGATATTTAGCTAATACTTCTGGGTATCGCGTTAGTAACTCGTTGGTTTTTAATAGCAAATCATCAAAATCCATCGCTCCTGCTTTGAAACAACGGTCTACATATTCTTTATAAATTTCACCCATTCTTGGGCGCCTTGCCATAGCATCGGCTTCCTTAAGTTCAGGATTTTGAAAATAAGCGCGAACGGTAATCAAACTATTTTTATATGAAGAAATTCTCGAACGAACCTGCTTGTATTTATAAATATCTTTATCAAGATTCATTTCTTTAATGATAGAAGCTATCAATCTATCAGAATCTTGAGTATCGTAAATAGTGAAATTACTTGGGTAGCCTAATTTATCTGCTTCAATACGTAAAATTTTAGCAAACACCGAGTGAAAGGTTCCCATCCATAAATTCTTAGCTTCGCTTGCACCAACAATACTTGCAATACGCGCTTTCATTTCTTTAGCCGCTTTATTTGTAAACGTAAGCGACAAAATATTAAAAGGGTCAATCCCTTTACTCATCATATATGCAATACGATATGTTAACACACGTGTTTTACCCGAACCTGCGCCAGCAATAACAATCATAGGCCCTTCTATTTGAATTGTAGGCTCTAATTGTGCGTCGTTTAACTGGCTTAAATACTTTTCCAAATCATCATCAATTTTATCATGTGAAAATAACCAATGTTATGCTTTTAAATAAGCGGATTTATTAATAATTATAAACAATTCACCGTTAAACCATCCTTTAGTAAAATTTGAATATATTTAGACCTTATAAAAAAATTATATGGAAATTGTATTAGATTTTTTATCAAACATCGCTTGGTGGGGATGGGTTTTAATTGTGTTAGCAATTGTAGCAATTCGAGATATTTTTTTCCAAAAAGCACACACCATCAGTCATAATTTCCCAATTGTTGGGCATTTACGTTATTGGCTGGAAAGCATTGGACCCGAAATGCGTCAATATTTTGTTGCGAATAACAGAGAGGAATTACCTTTTAATAGAATTGAACGCGGTTGGATTTACGCCTCAGCAAAAAAAGAAAATAACTACGAAGGTTTTGGAACCGATAGAGATATTTATGCACATCAACATATTTTTATAAATAATGCGATGATGCCTTATAAAGTGCCTGAAAATCATCCTCACAAAACAGATAAAACCTTTTTGCCTTGCGCAAAAGTTATGGGTGAATTTAATAAACGTAAAAAACCTTATAGACCAGCATCCGTTATTAATGTGTCTGCCATGAGTTTCGGCTCACTTTCCGCGAAAGCGATTGAATCATTAAACAAAGGTGTAAAAATGGCTGATGCCTACCATAATACTGGTGAAGGCGGTTTGTCTCCATATCACAGCAACGGTGGCGATGTGGTTTTTCATTTTGGAACGGGTTATTTTGGTGTTCGAGCTGAAGATGGCGGTTTTTCTATGGAAAAAATGGTAGAACTTGTAAACGATAACCCATTTATCCGAGCCATAGAAGTTAAACTATCTCAAGGTGCAAAACCCGGGAAAGGTGGTGTTTTGCCAGGTGCAAAAATAACCAAGCAAATAGCCGAAATTAGAGGGGTTGAAATTGGAAAAGATGTGCTATCACCACCAAATCACAAAGCTTTTTCTAATGTGCCAGAAATGGTCGATTTTATAGAAAAAATTGCCGATGCAACTGGCTTACCTGTGGGTATTAAAGCCGCCATTGGGAAATTAGAACAATGGGAAGAATTAGCAGATATCATGAAAAAAACTGGGAAAGGTCCAGATTTTATAACCGTTGATGGTGGCGAAGGCGGAACAGGTGCAGCCCCACCAAGTTTTGCAGATCACGTCTCATTACCATGGGTTTATGGTTTTAGCGATTTATATAAATTATTTAAAGACAAAGGTTTATCAGAGCGTATTGTATTTATTGGGAGTGGTAAATTAGGTTTTCCAGCAAAAGCGGCTATGGCATTTGCTATGGGTGCAGATTGCATAAATGTTGCCCGAGAAGCCATGATGAGTATTGGTTGTATTCAAGCGCAAGTTTGTCACACAAACCATTGCCCAACTGGAATTGCAACACAAAACAAATGGCTTCAAAACGGTATCGATCCCACGTTAAAATCGGCACGTTTAGCACAATATTTTAAAACCTTTAGAAAGGAATTTATTGAAATTACACATGCAGCAGGTTACGAACATCCTTGCCAGTTTAAAATGAGTGATATTGAGATTAATGTTGATGACCATAATCTTTCAAAAGAACTTAACGGAACTTTTATGTACAAGAAAACACCTGTACCGTTTAAGGGTGTGCAACATTTAAAAGACTGTATGCATTTAGGAGGTGTGAAATAAGAATGACATAGATTTAATTTTATACCAAAATATATTGGCTATTTTGATTTACTAATTTAATAATCTAGCTGCACAAATAATTAGTCTTTTTATCTATTTGGTAATTAAATAATATTAAAAATAACAATTAATTAATTCTACAAAACAATTATAAAACTTACTTTTTTTTTGAATAACTTTGATAGATAAACCTCTAAATATCTAACAAATTATGAAAAAAAAATTACTTACTTTAATGTCCCTTTTATCTATTTTATTTGGTTATTCTCAAAATGATATTTTATTGGTAACAGATAATGATGTTGATTTAACAGATAATACAACGTTTTACAATTCTTTACTCACCACTACTTACACAAATATTACTTTACATGATAGCAATACTTCTGGACTTCCTACTTCAACACAATTAAATCAAGCAGATTTAGTCATTTGGTTTTGTGGAGATGATGGTTTTGAACTTAATTTCTGGACCAATGGCATTGGCGGTTATACTGCACTTAAAACTTATTTGGATAACGGCGGTAAATTGTGGTTGATTGGTAGTGATGTCATTTACGAATTTTATGGTTCTGCTCCAGACAACTTTATTTCGGGTGAATTTATGTATGATTATGCTTGGCTTAGTTCTTATAATATGCAAAGCTATGTTGATGATGGCAATTTGGGCGTTCCTCAAGCTGATAAAACCAATAATGCAAATGACAGTTTTCCAAGTACCTTAACATGGATATTTAGTACACTTTGGTATGCTGATGGCGTGACTACTAGAGCTGAAGCTGAAAGTATTTATGAATTTGGACCTGAAACATACCCAAATTCTGGAGAAACCACTATGGCTTTTTATGAAAATAGCACATTTGGCGTAATGACAACATTTTTTAACCCAACCAGTATAAATACTGTATTTATTAGCGACAATTTAGATAACTTTAATCAAGCTGCCTTAGATCAAATTTTTGAGAGTTCGTTATCTGTAGATGATAATTATTTAAATAATTCAAACTTTACTATTTACCCAAATCCTAATATTAATCATTTTAATATTTCATTAAAAAATACATCACTAATTAATACGGATTATAAAATTTATAATATTCTTGGGAATCTAGTTTTAAACGGAACGCTAACACATATCGATAATAAAATTTCCACAATAAATTTATCGAAAGGCACCTATTTCTTAAAAATTGATGAATCAAACGGCGTTCAAAAAATTATAAAACACTAACTACATTTTTTAAATCCACTTTAAAACAGCCAATAGATAATTTTATCTATTGGCTGTTTATATTTCATTTCCATAAATATTGCAATTAATCAAGTCTTTTTTGTTCAATAAAAACAAACCACTTATGTTTGTAATTAAATTATTTTGATATGGAAATTAGTAGAATTATAGATCTTTTTTTATTTGCAGTCCCTTCAATAATTGTTGGAGTTATTGCCTATTATTTTTTTAAGGAACACACCAAGAACGAAGATGGACGCAGACGTTTCCTTTTAAAGAAAGACATGCAAGTAAACGCCATGCCATTGCGCCTTCAAGCCTATGAAAGGATGGCTATATTTTTAGAACGCATATCACCATCAAAACTACTTATAAGAATTACACCAATATCCTCAAATAAAGAAGATTACGAATCGTTACTTATACAAAGCATCGAACAAGAATTTGAACATAATTTATCGCAACAAATTTATATTAGTGACAAATGCTGGAGCATTACAACAACTGCAAAAAATGCTACCATTCAACTTATAAGAAAGGCAAGTATGCTTGAAAAAACAGATACAGCAAACAAGCTAAGAGAAGTTGTTTTAACTGAAATGATGGAACGACGCTCACCAAGTGATGCAGCATTATCATTTATAAAAGATGAGGTCTCAGATTTGTGGTAAATCACTTTCTCGCAATTCGTTTGATTGTGCTTTCTCACATTTTTGCTTGGCATAATAATAACCCTGTTGCCACCACGTGGTCATAAGTTTTTTATTAAAAACCAAGGAGTTTTCAGTAAGTTTTGCAGGTGTGTAATACAAATTGAGTTTTACATTCTTATTTTTAGCCGCTAATTTTCCAATCAAAATATCACTTCGCTCTACTTGATCCAAAAGGTGTCCAAATAAGTTTAGCATTAATGAAAATGGGTTTTTACCAAGTACTTTATTATACTGCATACTTTCAGATTCTAAAATAATAGCATCAATTTCCGTGGCGCCTCTTAAAATAGCTTCACGAATTGGAACGACACATCCAAAAGCACCATCAGCATATTCAAAGCCATCCTTTTTTACTAAAGACATAAATGG
>NZ_JBATHX010000056.1:0-14927 GCF_049667265.1 Algibacter sp.
TTAACGCATCCATTTTGTTTGAGGATTCAAAAAATGATCCAATTAAAAAAGCTGAAACCGTTAGGGACATTGTAAATAGTATTTCTAAAATTCCCGATCGTATTAAAAAAGAAATTTATATTCAGGAATGTGCTAGAATTATGGATATAAGTGAGGAAGTACTATTTAGTACTTTGGCTCAAATCAATAAAAAGGAATCTCAAGAAGAAAACAAAAATTATAGAACAGAACAAAAGGCTTTTGAAGTAATTAGGCATCAGCAACCTGTTGAAAAAGTGAATGTTCAATATGTTTTGGAACGTAAAATAATTGAAATCTTATTGCTTTACGGAAATAAAACTGAGAATTTTGAGGATTTAGTTTTAAAGGAAAATGAGAAGGGCGATCTGGTTTTAGAACCTGTAATTCATGAAGCCAAAGTATTCGAAAAAGTGTTTTTGGACCTACAAGATGATGAAATGCAGTTTACAAACGAACATTTTAAAACGTTGTATTACACGATTATTGATCGTTTAAATCAAGATCAAAAATTTGAATTAAAAACTTTTGTAAATTCAGTTGACCAAGATATGGCTAATGAAATTACAACTATTTTGATGGAAGATGAACGCTATGCGTTAGACGATTGGAATAGAATGAATATTTTTCCCAAAGAAAAATTACATTCCATAGCACAATTAGTAAGCGAAACTATTTTAAGCTTGCGTTGTTTTTTAATTGACCAAAAGGTGAAAGAATTCCAACAGGAAACACTACAAAACAAAATAGACTCGAATAGAAATATACTTGAAGAAGTAAAAGACTATTCGGGTCTAAAAATGTTATTGTCTAGAAAACTAAACAGAGTACTATAAATTCCTATACTTGTTGACTAAGTTTAGCCTGATTTACTAAATCTACTAAATTAGTAACTTTTAGTTTTCTCATAAGTCTAGCTTTGTATGTACTAACGGTTTTTTCGTTAATATCTAGCTCTTTAGAAATTTCTTTGTTTTTTCTACCAATGGTAAGAAGTTTTAATACTTCTGACTCTCTTGTAGAAAGCTTTTTGTAAAAATTACCGCCTTTATTCACTCTAGTGCCAAAAGCAAGTTGCTGAGTTAAATCATTACTTAAATGAATGCCACCATCATAAACTTTGGTAACGGCCTCACTAATAGTAATAACATTCTCAGATTTGTTTATGAAACCTGCAGCGCCAGCTTTAATAGCGTTAATGGCATAAACTTCTTCTGGTTGTGCACTAAGAATAATGGTTTTAATGTCTGGGAAATCATTTTTTAAATAACGTAATACCGTTAATCCATTTAATTTTGGAAAATCGGCTTCGGTTAAAATGACATCGACAGGATTTTTCTTTACAAAATCTAAGATGGCTTCGCCATCGTTAACACTTCCAACAACTTTAATGTTGGGTGATGCTGAAAAAAGAACTTCAAGTCCCTTTCTCGTAATAGGGTGGTTGTCTGCTACTAATAATTTTATCATAATATAAGCTTTTTTAAAAACTATTTTGAGAAATAGTTAGGTTGAGAGAATAAGCTTGTGGTAAAAGTAAGGCTTTTTTATACAATCTGCAATAGTTAAAGTAAATTGCTAGGAATTTCGCAAATTGGAATAGGAATCATCTTGTGTTTGTTATTGTTGTTATAACGTTTGTAGATTTTAAACACCTCTTGCTCTCTTCCCGTAAAATTTTCAGGCTTTTTGCCTTCATCATCCATTTTCATTGCCCATTCTAATTCTGGGTACGACGCACCAATTTGGTCCTCATCACTTCTGGCATCTCCAAATAAGCCATCACTTGGTGATGCTTTCATAATAGATTTAGGAACTTTTAAGTACTCACCAATTTTATAAACTTCAGACTTCATCAAATCTGCAATTGGGCTTAAATCTACGCCGCCATCACCATATTTTGTGTAAAAGCCAACGCCAAAGTCTTCCACTTTATTTCCTGTTCCTGCTACTAATAATCCGTAAAGTCCAGCATAGTAGTAAAGGGTCGTCATTCGTAATCTGGCTCTAGTATTAGCTAAGGCCATATCAATGGTGGCCTGGTCGCCATCCATAAATATTTCAGTTTTAAATTCCTCAAAAACAGGTGTTAAATCAGCACGCGTTTCATCAACATTATCAAATCGCTTTTTAAGTTGTGCTATATGTTCATGAGCTCTACTTACATGACTCTCTGCTTGATGAATGGGCATTTCTACGCACAAAATGCTAAGCCCTGTTTTAGCACAAAGGGTTGAGGTTACGGCAGAATCAATACCTCCTGAAACCCCAACTACAAAACCTTTAACTCCAGCTTTTGTAGCATAATCTTTTAGCCAATTTACAATATGATTTACAACTTTTTCTGTCTGCATTTTAAATGAATTTATATGTAATAATAGTACCTTTGCAAACAAAAATAAACCTTACGTTCAATTTATAAAAATTTATGTCGTTTAAGTTTTCAATGAAATACATTTTAATTTTTTTATATGTTGCAATGGTTGTTGTTTCCTGTAAAAACGAAAACGCACTAGAAACAGAAATAACTAAAATAAATACGGATTTAAAAGTTGAACGTTTTGACAAGCTTTTTGCAAAAGTTTCTTCAGACGGGTTGCCAGATTTAAAAACAGCTTATCCTTTTATGTTTTCTGAAAAATTTCCAGATTCATTTTGGTTGGCTAAAAAGGCAGATACTTTACAAATTCAATTGTTTAATGAAGTAGATAAAGAGTTTTCAGATTTTGAAAGTACTGAAACTGAAATTGAATCTCTATTCAATCATTTAAAATATTATTTCCCCGAGTTTAATCCGCCGCGAATTATTACAACTACCAACGATGTTGATTATAGAAACAAGGTCATTGTAACCGATACCATTGCATTAATAGCTTTAGATTCTTATTTAGGAGCTGAACATGAATTTTACGGAAACATTGCCAATTATATAAAAGCTAATTTTAATAAAGATCAAATTGTGGTTGATTTAGCGAATGAGTATGCCATAAAAAACACCTATCATCCCGCACGAAAAACCTTGTTGGATGAAATGATTTATTATGGAAAACTACTTTACTTTAAAGATAAAATGTTGCCTTTTAAAACTGAGGCAGAGCGCATTGGCTATACCGAATCACAATTGAATTGGGCTATAGCTAATGAAAGTTATATATGGCGCTTTTTCGTAAGTAGAGAATTACTATTTAGTACCGATACAAAATTACCTCGACGATTCATAAATCCTGCACCATTTTCTAAGTTTTATCTTGAGGAAATAGATGCTGATTCTCCAGGGCGATTAGGCCAATATATTGGTTGGCAAATTGTAAGAGCCTATATGGCTCAAAATGATATTCCTTTAAAGGAAATGTTAATGAAAAGTACTGAAGATATTTTTAATAATTCAAAGTTTAAACCACGTAAATAATGGCAGATAATAGGACTTCTAAAATAGAACTTAATGTTGAATTAGATGAGAACCGCGTTCCGGAAAAATTACGTTGGACTGCACAAGATGGCGGTATAACCAATGAAGAAGCCAAAGCTATGATGCTTGCTGTATGGGATGCTAAAACACAAGAGACGTTGAGAATAGATTTATGGACAAAAGATATGCCTGTAGATGAAATGAAAGTGTTTTTTCATCAAACCTTAGTGGCCATGAGCGATACTTTTCAAAGAGCAACTCAGGATGATAAAATGAGTGCTACAATGAAAGATTTCTGCGATTATTTTGCCGAGAAACTAGATTTGAAAAAGTAATAATTTTCAAAAATTCATTGATAAGCCAAAACCACTATCATTGGCTATAATTTTGAATTCTGGCTTAAAAGTGTTGCTTGATGTTGCATTAAAGGATGCGTTATAAAGCTCGACCGCTTGATTAATCTTTTTATTAGAACTTGATGAAATAGGTATTGCAATTGCTATAAGTCCAGCTCCAATGCCAGCCATAGTCCAATTAGCCTCGCCACCACCCAATGAATTTCCTAGTGTCCAGCCTACTAAACCGCCACCTACAAACCCTAAAACGGCAGAAAAACTACGGTTAGTTCTTCCTTTTTTTATTAACTCGAAAGCATCTGTGTTTGATTCCATAATAGATGCTAAATCTCCAATGGATATCAGTTTATCATTATGGGTATATTTATAACCTCCAAATACTTTTTCGGTTTCAATTTTCTGTGCGTTACAAAAGGGTGCTATTGATAATGCAATAACTAAGATTAAAATGTAATTTTTCATTATGAGTATGTTTAGCTTAAGTTTAGAATTGGAATTAATATCTTATGATTTAACAAATATAGAGATTATCATTATTTTTTTAATGCGTTAAACAATTTTCTATTGAGTTAATTATAATTAATTATGGATTGGTTTCTTTTAAATCTTTCTGTAAATGGTCTAAATACAAAATGCCATTTAAATGATCTATTTCGTGCTGAAAAACAACCGATGTAAATCCCGTTATCGTTTCTGTTTTGTGTTCAGCATTCATAGTGTCATATTCGATAGTAATTGAAAACGATCGGCTACTTAAAGTTTCCATTCTATCAGGAATTGATAAACAACCTTCCTTTAGGGTTTGTTTTTCTTCTGAATAAGTATTTATTTTCGGATTAAAATACACTTCAAACGGTAAGTTGTCTTTATCAAATCGTTGTACCCAAATAATATTTTTTAAAATGCCAACTTGTGGTGCTGCAATGCCAACGCCCATAGAAAGGCTGTCTGTTACCGTAGCATATAACCGCTTCACAAAATTCTGTAAAACCGGATCTTTAGGATTTGGATTGATGTAGCCGCTATTAGTTCTAAGTAAAAGAGAATCCTTCAGGTTATTAATCTTATAAACGCGCATAGGTTTTAAACTGTCTGCATTCATAATTAAGATGACTTCTTCAGAAGAAAAAGACTGTTTTATAACATTTTTTGAGCTAGAACACCCAATAATAAAAATCAGAACAAAAATTAAGAATAAATTATTTTTCATCCGAGTGAGATAATTAAAAGCCGATTATCGCTACCATTCGTTTATTTTGTTTGAGTCTAACTTCACAAAAATAAAAATAAGAATAGTGAAAGCCCAAAGACCAGAACCACCGTAACTAAACATGGGTAACGGAATACCAATGGTAGGAATTAGACCCATTACCATACCTATATTAATAAAAAAGTGAATGAATATAATAGCTGCTACGCCATAGCCATAAACCCTACTAAATTGCGATTTTTGTAATTCTGCTAAGTGCAAAATGCGCAATAAAAGCAATACGAATAACACAACCACAAAAGCACTTCCTAAAAACCCCCATTCTTCACCAACGGTACTAAAAATATAATCGGTGTGTTGTTCTGGTACAAATTTTCCTGTAGTTCGAGTACCTTCCATAAATCCTCTTCCTGTTAGACCTCCAGAACTAATCGCTTTTTCAGATTCATTGAGGTTATATGCAAAAGTACGTTTCATTTGCTCTAATTTATCCGGGTCTTTTTCCAAACGTAACCAAAGACTAATTCGGTCTTGTTGATGCGGTTTTAAAATACTCTGATAAAAGAATTTTACGCCAAAAGAAACTGCAATGGCCATAATCAGTATTAAAACCGATTGAAAAATTCGTAGCTTTTTTTTATTTAAAAAATGAAAACTAGCCACAAATATTAAAGCAATAAAAGCGGTTATTCCAGCTCCGAATTTTAACGATAGAACTGAAAGTAAAATCATAGAAATACCTATAGTCAAATAATATTTAGGTAACCCTTCACGATACAAAACAAAAAAGAAGGCGCCATAAACAATGGTACTACCAGTATCATTTTGAAGTAGCACCAAAATAGCTGGAATGATAATGATTACAAAGGTTCGAATTTGATCTTTGAGCGTGTTGATATTCGTATTTAAATCGCTCACATATTTGGCTACAGCAAGTGCTGTGGCGGTTTTTGCAAATTCGCTGGGTTGTAAAGTCATGCCGCCAATGGCATACCATGATGTAGCACCGTTTACATTTTTTCCAAAAATAAATAGCCCAACTAACGAGAGCATGGAAACTATATAAATGACACTTGAAAACCGTTCGTAAAACTTGGCATCAACAGCCAGTAAAAGAATGATTAAACCGAAGGTTAAAAAAATAAAAATGAGTTGTTTACCGAAAGGTTGAGATAAGTCGAAATAATTTATGTCTGTTCCAGTATGGGAGGCTGATAGAATATTTAGCCAGCCAAAACCTACTAGAAGAAAGAAAAGAATAATGGTAATCCAATCGAATTTAAAATGCCTGTTGGTATCTCTAACCATCAATTATCAGTTTTATTAATTCGATTTAATTTCTTTTTTAAACTATAATATTCTTGGTCTTCAACAATTTGTAAAGTCGTATAACCATTAATTTTAAAAGGCTCTCCTGAATACGGTTTAGCGTACTCGTTTTCTAAGCTATGTTTTAAAAGCCATTCCTCCAAGTCTTTTCTGGTTGTGTGGCCTTTTATGTGTTTTTCAATCATTAAACTCGCTATTCTACCTGCAAATCTGCTTCCCCAATAGCCGTTTTCAACAAAAACAGCTATGGCTATTTTAGGGTTGTCTTTTGGTGCAAAAGCCACAAAAATGGAATGGTCAGTTAACTGCGTTTTTAAACTATCTATTTTAACAAAGTTTTCAACGGTACCTGTTTTTCCGCAAATATCAATGTCTTTTACTTGTAAAGATGCTGCAGTTCCTTTTTTATAAACTTGAAACATGCCTTCAATTACAGGGTCAAAATTCGCTTTATCAATGGTTGTGTGTTTTGGTTTAGTAAATTGCTCGGGCAACGTTTCACCTTCAATATTTTTTATAATATGAGGTGTAAAATAATGTCCTCTGTTAGCTATAGCAGCCACCATGTTTGCTAATTGAATTGGTGTAGTGGCAACTTCTCCTTGCCCAATAGCATTTGAGATTGTGTAAGTAGAATAAAATGTTTTTGGATAAATACGTTTGTAATACTCTCTATCTGGAATTCTTCCTTTTTGCCCAACTTTTAAATCGTAACCTAAAAAGTTTCCTAATCCAAAACTTTTAGCATGTTTACTCCAGGCATCAATCCCGTCAGAAGCACTCCCGTTTTTGTCTAATATTTTTCTATATGTGGTTGCGAAATAAGCATTGCAAGAGCGCTGAATACCGCTAATCATATCGTTTCTTGTGCCTCTATTACAATGGCATTTCATAAATCGATTACCATATTTATAGCCTGCATAACATGTAACGGTTTCTTCTGGTGTCAGCACATCCTCTTGAAGTGCGATTAATGCATTCATTAATTTAAACGGCGAACCAGGTTCATAAACGCCTTGTAAACTTCTATTAAAAAGGGGTTTTGCGATAGAATCATTGTATAGCTTTGTGAAGTTTTTGGAACGATCTCTACCTACCAGAATATTAGGGTTGTAAGTTGGACCCGCCACCATTGCTAATATTTCGCCAGTTGCTGGTTCAATAGCTATCACACCGCCACGTTTATTTTCCATAAGTAATTCACCATAGGCTTGAAGTTGCGCATCAATAGTTATGGTAATGTCTTTACCTTGTTCCGGAATGGTATCAAACTTACCTCCTTTATATGGACCTATATTTTTATTAAATCTATCTTTTTGAATAAATTTTTTGCCTTTTATACCTCTAAGTGTCTTTTCGTAAGACGCTTCTACACCTTGTTTACCTTTTAAATCGCCCATTTTATAATATGGGTCTCTTCTTATGTCACCATTATTAACTTCGCCAATGTCACCTAAAACATTTGCCCCAATGGTGGTTTCGTAATGTCTTAAGGACCGTTTTTGAATATAAAACCCTTGAAACTTTCGCATTTTTTCCTGTAACACAGCATAATCTTCTTTGGATAAGTGTGATACAAAAACAGATGGTAGTCGCGGTGAGTAGCGTCTAGTCCTTTCGTACTTTTTGATAAATTGAGCTTTATCAATTTTTAATAAGGTGCAAAATTCCAATGTGTCCAATGGTTCAACTTCTCGAGGGATAACCATCACATCATAAGAGGGTTGATTGGCTACTAGTAATTCACCATTTCTATCATAAACAAAGCCACGTTTAGGGTAATCGTATACCTTTCTTATGGCATTGTCTTCATCTAAATTATGTCCGCTAGAATTATAAACCTGAAGGTAAAATAACCTTGAAATAAATAATATGCCAACAGCAATTACAGAAATGAAGAGTAAAAATTGTCTCATTTAGATTTCCGACTAAAAATTATGGTAACAATAACAATTAATAAAATAGTGAATATACTTGAGAATAACGTTTTTTGAAGGATTAAAAGTATTTTTGAAATGCTAAATATTTCTAAAGAAAATAAAACAAAATGATGAATAACCGTAAGAAGTGAAAAATAAGTGAGTTTTGATCCAAATTCAACGGAACTAAATCTAATGGTTTGATGCTCGTAAATCATTCCGAATGACGATTTTAAAATCACGGGTCTAATGTAAGCAATAAATACGCAGGCACCAGCGTGGATACCGCCTGTGTCTAAAAACATATCGATAGTTATACCAAGTAAAAAACTTAAAAATATTAATACAATACGATTGTTTTTAACCGGAAATAATGCAATAAAAAGAATATATAAGTATGGGTTAATATACCCTAATAAATTTATATGATTAAGTATTAAAACTTGAACAAACACTAAGGCTATAAATCGGATGGTATGTACAGAAAAAATACTATTCATTTAATTGCCTCTTAATAGATTAGTAATTTCATCTTTGTTTACATTTTCAATAATATAAACGTGCTCAATACTGGTCATGTCATTAAAAAGCCTCACGTTGATTTCATAATAATTCTCTGCCTGATCAAGATTGAAATTTTCAATAACTCCAATGGGTACACCCTTTGGGAAAATAAAAGATTGGCCAGAGGTAATAATGGTATCACCAATTTGAACAGGTGCTATTTTAGGAATATCGGTAAGTTGGGTAAATTTAGAATCGTTGCCATCCCATTTTAACGAGCCTAAATGGTTTGTTTTTTTTAATTGTGCACTTATGCTTGTTGTAGCATTCAAAATTGATATTACCGTTGCGTAGTTACTACTTGTTTTGTCAATAATGCCTATAATTCCTTTTGAAGAAATAACACCAAAATCTTGTTTAATACTGTCATTCCTGCCTTTATTAACCGTTAAAATATTATTGTTTAAGGAATAACTGTTTTTTATAACATTGGCACTAAAAAATCGATAGGCATTTCTAAAAGTTACACTATCTATAAAAATAGAATCGGTTCCTATTTCAGAATTACTTAAAAGTGATCGTAGATTTTTGTTTTCTTCTGAAAGTAGCTGATTTTGAGACTTTAGGTTGAAATAACTACTAATATTATTTACAGAATTGTAAACACCACCAGTTAAAAAATTAGCCGAATTTATAAACTTACTTTTATGATAGGTATGAGTTTGAATAGTAAATAAAAGGGAAAAACCAAACAGCAACAAGAACAACAAAAAGTTTTTGTTTCTTATTAAAAAGTTAATAATTTGTTGCATGGTTATAGGCCTATTTAATGCTCTATTTTATCAGTACACTTTTATATTTAGGTAAATTTTTAAGTGTAATTCCAGTTCCTCTAACGACTGCGCGTAAAGGGTCTTCGGCAATATAAACAGGTAAATCTGTTTTTTGAGATAAGCGTTTGTCTAAACCACGTAACATGGATCCACCACCAGCTAAATAAATACCTGTATTGTAAATATCGGCAGCTAATTCTGGAGGTGTTTGAGATAAAGTTTCCATTACAGCATCCTCAATACGAAGTATAGATTTATCTAAGGCTTTTGCAATTTCTCTGTATGAAATAGATACTTGTTTTGGCTTTCCTGTTAACAAATCACGTCCTTGAACACTCATATCTTCAGGAGGTAATTCTAAATCTTCAGTAGCAGCACCAATTTGAATTTTTATTTTTTCAGCAGTACGTTCTCCTACATAAAGGTTGTGTTGCGTACGCATGTAATATACGATATCGTTGGTGAAAACATCACCAGCAATTTTAACAGATTTGTCACAAACAATTCCACCTAATGCAATTACAGCAATTTCAGTAGTACCGCCACCTATATCTACCACCATATTTCCTTTAGGTTGCATAATGTCAACACCAATACCGATAGCTGCAGCCATAGGCTCGTGAATTAAATAAACTTCTTTACCATTAACACGTTCTGCACTTTCCTTTACCGCACGCATTTCAACTTCTGTAATCCCTGATGGAATACAAATAACCATACGAAGTGCAGGTGTAAAAAATTTCTTTTTTAAAGCAGGGATGTTTTTAATAAACATACTTATCATTTGCTCTGAAGCATCAAAATCTGCAATTACGCCATCTTTGAGAGGTCGAATGGTTTTAATATTTTCATGGGTTTTACCTTGCATTAAACTGGCTTCTTGGCCAACTGCAATTATTTTACCAGAAATCCTGTCGCGAGCTACTATCGAAGGTGCATCAACAACAACTTTATCATTGTGAATTATAAGTGTATTTGCAGTTCCTAAATCTATTGCAATTTCTTCAGTTAAGAAATCAAAAAATCCCATGTGCTATTGTAAATTAAAGTGGTTTAAAATCAAATCCCGTAAATGTAATAAAAGTTAATAAATATATGACTTTTAAGAGATTCAATTTCATAATTAGGCTAATGTAACCTAGATTTATACGTTTTTTGTCGGTTTTTAGACTTAAAAGCTTTTAAAAATACTTTTAATGTTTAAAATGACGCGTTCCAGTCATAACCATTGCAACGCCATTTTCGTTACAATAATCAATGCTTAATTGATCTTTTATTGATCCTCCAGGTTGAATTACGGCAGCAACACCAGCATTCTTAGCTATTTCTACACAATCTGGAAACGGAAAGAAAGCATCACTTGCCATAACCGCTCCATTTAAATCAAATTTAAAAGTTCCGGCTTTATGAATGGCTTGCTCCAAGGCATCAACACGACTGGTTTGTCCTGTTCCGCTAGCGCATAATTGTTTGTTTTTTGCTATAACAATAGTGTTCGATTTGGTATGCTTGCAAATTTTTGAAGCAAAAATTAAATCATCTATTTGTGCTTGTGTAGGCGCTGTAGTTGTTACCTTCTTTAAATCTTCAACTTTATCAGTAATATTGTTTCTATCTTGCACTAAAACACCGTTTAAACAGCTTCTCACGTTTGTTTTAGGCATCTCAATTTCATGAATCACTAATAATATTCTATTCTTCTTACCTTTTAATATCTCTAACGCTTCCGCCGAAAAAGAAGGTGCAATAACTACCTCACAGAATAATTTATGAATTTCTTCAGCAGTAGCTTTATCAATTTCTTTATTACTAATTAAAACACCACCAAAAGCTGAAACAGGGTCGCCTGCTAAAGCATCAACATAGGCTTTGTGTAAGGTATCACGCTGAGCTAAACCACAGGCATTGTTGTGTTTTAAAATGGCAAACGTTGGTGCGTCGTTTTTAAATTCTAACATTAAATTAACGGCAGCATCAACATCTAAAAGGTTATTATAGCTTAACTCTTTACCGTGAAGCTTTGTGAATAATTCATCAAAATCTCCAAAGAAAAACCCTTTTTGGTGAGGGTTTTCGCCATAACGCAATACTTTCCCGTTTGTTTCGCTAATTTTTAAAACTGCTTCATCATGGTTTTTGTTGAAGTAATTGAAAATTGCCGTATCGTAATGTGAAGACACATTAAAAGCTTTTCCAGCAAAACGTCTTCTGTTTTCTTCTGAAATAACACCATTGTTTTCAGAAATTAATTCTAAAAATTCGCCATAATCATCAACTGACGATACACAAATTACATCAGCATAATTTTTGGCAGCAGCACGTATTAGTGAAATACCACCAATATCAATTTTTTCAATAATATCTTGATTACTAGCGCCAGAAGCAACAGTTTTTTCAAAAGGATATAAATCAACAATCACCACATCTAATTGTGGAATATCGTATTCAGCTAATTCAGCAACATCACCTTCATGATTTTGTCTGTTTAAAATTCCACCAAATACTTTTGGATGTAATGTTTTTACACGTCCACCAAGAATAGAAGGGTATGAAGTTACATCTTCAACAGGCACAACTTTAACCCCTAAATCGTTTATAAATTTCTCTGTTCCACCAGTAGAATAAATGGTTACACCTTGTTTGTCTAGTTCTTTTACAATAGGTTCTAAACCGTCCTTACTGAATACTGAAATTAATGCTGATTTAATAGTTTTTTCGTTGCTCATTAGTGTTTTGTTACGTGTTCGAAAATGAAATTTTGCGGTTGTTTTTCAGGGTTTTAAGCTGATATTTATAAATATTCGCAAAAGTACTTATTTCCTCTAATAAAATAAGCTCAGGATTCTTAAAAAAGGGTGCGATTTTTTAACGAAAACGTGAAGTTGTTAACAAGAAAATGAAAATCCAAAAAAAGAGTTCATTAAAGTAGCGTTGATACTGCTGTACAAACAAACTCCAAAAAGCGTTCATCAGCTTCTGTAAAAGGGTCAGGGGTGTTTGAGTCGATATCTATCTGTCCAATATTTTTACCATTTACAAAAATAGGCACTACAATTTCAGCTTTGACAGTAATACTGCAAGCAATATAATTGTCTTGAGCGGCCACATCTGGCACTACAAAATTTTTATTACTAACTGCTACTTGGCCGCAAATACCTTTTCCAAAAGGAATAACCGTGTGGTCTGTAGGTTCGCCAACATATGGACCTAATAACAATTCTTCTTTTTGGCCATTTCTAAAGTAAAAACCAATCCAATTATAATAATTTACGTGGGTTTCAAGTAATGTACAAATAGCTAAAAGGCGTTCATTAACGGCTTTTTCAGCATTCAAAATAATTGATTCCACTTGGGGTTTTAACGATTCAAAAGTCATCTTATCAGAAAGTTTTGGTAAAAGTATTTAAAAAGGTGTAATTTCGATATCCAGTTTTAATTTTTTTTTTTTGAAATCACTTTTTATAAAATACAAGTCGGTTATAAAATTTATCCTAACATTTTTATTGGTGTATGGCGTGCTTTCTTTTGTGTATAAATTCTATTTGCAATTTTCAGATGGCTCCAAGTTTTATCCTGATTATTTTACGCACCTTGTGTCCATTCAAACGGAAAATGTTTTAAATGCCCTTGGATATAATGCTCAGGTTATTCCGCATCCAAATGAACCATCCATGAAAGTGATTTTAAATGGAGAATTTTTAGCCCGAATTATTGAAGGTTGTAACGGAATAAGCGTTATTATTCTGTTCTTATCGTTCATTGCAGCTTTTTCAGGTAAACTAAAAACAACTTTTTTCTACGTACTTTCTGGAAGTGTTTTAATTTATGCTGTAAACTTAATACGCATTGTTTTGCTAACCGTGGGGTTATACCATTACCCAGAATATGAAGATGTTTTACATACCGTAATTTTCCCTGGAATAATTTACGGCATGGTGTTTTTGCTATGGATTTTTTGGGTGAATCGTTTCTCTAAATTAAACAAGAATCATGAATAAAGTTGTTACATACATACTGCTTTTTGTTTTATTCCTGATGTTGATTTTAATTCGGTTTTATGAGGATGTTTTGTTTTATGACCCATATTTAAACTTCTTTCAAAACGATTATTTATATATTGATAGCCCGAGGCGAGAAATAGCAAAACTAGTCGGTTTTACAACTTTAAGATTTGTGTTAAATACTATAATTTCTTTAGCCATTCTGTATGTAATTTTTAAGGATAAAAGTATCCTTAAATTTTCAAGTATTGTATACAGTATGGCATTTGTAGTTTTAATGTTAGTTTATTTATACTTTGTAATTAACCCTCGGCAAGAAGACTATTATTTGTTTTTTAATATCCGCAGGTTTTTAATTCAGCCTATCATTTTAATTCTTCTATTACCTGCTTTTTATTATCATAAACTTAAAAATTGAATGTTAATCATTTGATAAAGAGGAAAAGTGGTACCTCAAATTTTTGTATTTTTGTACTGTGATAAAAGTTATTTTACATAAAACGTTTTCAGTAAGCTTAGCGTTACTAGTTTTGTTTTCAACAGTATCATTTACTATTGAAAAGCATTATTGTGGGGATACTTTGGTTGAAACGGCCATATTCCAAAAAGCAAAAGGTTGCGGAATGGAAATGGAAAAGATTTCTACTGATACTTGTTCATTCACAAAAAAGAATTGTTGTACTGATGAAAAAATTGCTGTTGAAGGACAAGATGAATTACAACTACAAATTGACAAAATATCGTTCGAACAACAAGTATTCATTGCATCATTTGTTTACACATATATCAACCTATTTGAAGGTTTAGATAATAATGTATCTTCTTACGAAGCATACGAACCACCACTCGTCATAAGGCAACTCTACAAGATTGACGAGACCTATTTAATTTGATTTTTAAACAATAGACTGTGTTATCCTATGACTGTATAATGTCATAAGGATAATTTGCTGTATTCGGTGTTTTCTAAACGCCAATGTCTAACTGTTTAATAATCAAAGCTAATGCTAAATAAAAGCATCAAATTTTTAATAGAAAACAAACTCGTAGCAGTTTTGCTACTCGTCCTTTTTGTTGGATGGGGAACTGTTAACGCACCTTTTAATTGGGACACAGGATTTTTACCTAGCAACCCTGTAGCGGTAGATGCCATTCCAGATATTGGAGAAAATCAACAAATTGTATTCACAAAGTGGGATGGTCGTTCGCCACAAGATATAGAAGACCAAATTACGTATCCTTTAACAACTTCTTTACTTGGTATTCCAGGAGTAAAAACAATTCGTAGTTCTTCTATGTTTGGGTTTTCAAGTATCTATATCATTTTTGAAGAAGATATAGAATTCTA
>NZ_JBATHX010000057.1:0-8560 GCF_049667265.1 Algibacter sp.
GCTCGTCCCAATAGGCTTCTGGGGCTGTTTTTAAAGTTTGAAGCAATTGTAATTCATCTTCAGTAAAACTAAAACTTAAAGCCTCTAAATTTTGAGATAAATGTGTTTTATTTGAAGCACCACTTAATACGTAGGTAGGTTGTAAATTATCCAATACAAAACGTAATGCAACGGCATCAACCCCAACTCGATATTTTTTTGAGAGCACTTTTAAAACTTTATAATGTTCTTTATAATCCTGAAATTTTTCATTTTCAAAAACACGACCATTAGCCAACGCTTCTTTAATAATCACTTTTTTTCCTTGACTAAGGGCTTCTTTTAAAATTGAAAAAGTAGACTGTTCAAAAACATTATAGGTTACTTGAAAACTGTCAAACAGACCTGCTCCATCAATATTAACTTTTAAGGCAGCTTGAATCACCTCTTTTTGGTTTGCACCACTAGTTGTTATTCCTATTTTTAAACCTGTTTTCTTTTTTATTTGAAACAATTGCTTTAAAACAGCTTGATTTTCTAAAACACCACTATCAAAAGTTGCGGAATGTATTTGATAGTATTCAAGCTTAGGCAACATGTGTTTTGAAGTTTGCCATTGCTCTAGTAATTTTTCAAGAGAATGCTCTTTTATCTCATGTTTTCCTTCAAAACCCAACTCCCAATTGGCAACATAAGTATAACCCCATTTTGTACCCAAAATAACGTCTGAATGTTTTCTCTCGTTATTCCAATGGGCCAAAAACGCTTCACCTTTTCCGTAAGAAGGCGCTGTATCAAAATACCGAACGCCTAATTTATAAGCTTCATCTAAAACTAAATACGTATTTTTTTCAAAGGCAACTTCAGATTTATCAATAGCATTATTATCCCTAATATTTATATACTCTGGCCTTCCCATAGCTGCTAACCCCAATCCTATTTTTGTTTTTGTCATATTCTATTTATGGTTGTATTTTACGTTGCACGTTTCGCAAATATAGGTGTCTTTGTGAATGGTAATTTTATCTAATTTTCTGGCAACATCTTTTACAAATGTATTATAAGTGTCATTACTTGGGTTTCCATTTTCCCCTTTTACAAATTTATAATATTCTCCTTCCCATTCTTGTTCTCCCCAACAATTTGGACAAACACCTTCAGGAGCATTTCCGGTTTCTTTATTTTCGGATTTGTTTTTAAAATACGTTTTAATGTTCTCAATTAAATTCATAATGATTAGGTTATTAGTTCTGTTTCTATGATTACTTCACTTTGCAATGTTTTATGTACCGGACATTTTGAAGCAATTTCTTTTAATCTTGTTTTTTGTTTATCATCTAAATCTCCAACAAATTTTAATCGTTTTTGTAAATGATCTATCCTTGTTGGTTTATCTAAATCTAGCATCAAATCGTCACTATGTTTCTTTGAATATGTTATATAGACATATACTTCTTGTAAATCCCACTTTTTACGTTGTGCATACATTTTAAGCGTCATTACGGTACATGCTGCTAGTCCTGCACTTAGGTAATCGTATGGCGATGGTCCAAAATCGTCACCACCAATACTTTCAGGTTCATCAGCTATAAAATTATGTTTTTTAGTTTGAATAGATGTTGTGAAATTATCTTCAACTAAATTTAAATGTGCGACTAATTGTTCGCCTTTAGTATCTAACATCGTATTATCTTCTGGCTCAAAATAACGTTGCACCCATGTTCCAATCATGTTTCCAACATACTGGCTATCTTTCCTATTGGACAATAAATGATCTGCATCATCTAAACTAACAAAACTCTTTGGATGATGCGCATCATGATACAATTTATGTGCATTATCGATGCCTACTACCTTATCAAATGGAGCGTGCATTATTAATAAAGGTTTTCGTAAATTTTTAGTGATTTCCGGTAAATCAATTTTACCAAAATCTTGAACAAATTCTTCATTAATTTTAAAAGGTCTACCACCAATATTCACTTCTACCTCACCTTTTTCTTTCACTTCCTCTACACCATGCGAAAACAAATGTGTAACATGGCTTACCGATGCAGGAGCTCCAACTGTAGCAACGGCTTTTATGTTTTCTAATTTAGATGCGGCTACAATTACTGCAGCACCACCAAGTGAATGCCCTACCAATAAACTTGGTGCTTTGTAATGCTCTTTTAAGTACGTATTTACTGCTAATAAATCGTCCACATTTGCAGAGAAATAACTTTCTGAAAACTCACCTTCACTTCTTCCTAAACCTGTAAAATCAAAACGCAATACTCCAAAACCATGACTTGTAAGCGACCTGCTAATATTCCTTACTGCTCCTAAAGTACTACTACAAGTAAAACAATGTGCAAAAATGGCATAATAATGCGGTTTTTGATCTGCTGGTAGTTCTAAATAAGCCTGTAATTTATGACCTTTTTTATTTTGAATATTCAGTTTTATGCTACTCATATTTTAAATGCTTTAGTTTGTTTTCATTACCATACTTTGAAAATTGATTTATGATAATTTCTAATTTCGGATTAATAAACGATTGACAAAACGGTTTTTTTGGATTACTGTAATAGTAATTCTGAATTTGCTTCCTTGATGCTTTAAAGCTTTTAAAAGGAAACACTTGGGTTATTAATTTGTTTTCAAAGGCATCTTGAAATGCATTCATCAAGCCTTCAACTTCATGTTTTTGTACTTTAGAAAACGTATAAACTGCGGAACGGTATTTAGTTCGCATAGAATGATTAGAACTGCTTTTATGAGTATGCAAATGAATCTCTATTAATGTTTTAAGTGAAATAATTTCTGTATTAAAATGAACAATAACGGCTTCTGAAAACGCAATATTCTCTCCAGTTGAAGCTACAAAGCCTTGTTCAACTTTTGAAACTCCAACTAAAGATTGAAATACTGCTTCTGTACACCAATGGCAACCACCTCCTAAAGCTATTTTGTTTAGCATTTTAAATTAAAGATTCTTTTAAAACAATAATTTGATTATATAAAAGGTTCTTCAAATCTTTCGAAATGACAAGTATAACCATTCGGGATTCTAACCAAATAATCTTGGTGTTCTGGTTCTGCTTTCCAAAATGGCGTAAAAGGCTCTAAAGTAGTTGCTACTTTTCCGTCCCATTTTTTTGAGTCGTTTACAATTTTAATCATGGCTTCTGCTTGTGCTTTTTCGGCTTCATTTTGATAAAAAATGGCAGAACGATAACTCGAACCTATGTCATTTCCTTGTCTGTCAACCGTAGTTGGGTTATGAATTCTAAAGAAATAATCTAGTAATTCTTTATAATTAGTTTCTGTTGGATCGTATGTAATTTCAATAACTTCTGCATGACCTGGGTGATTTTTATAGGTTGGATTTTCATTCTGTCCGCCTTGGTATCCAACTTCTGTATCTTTTACGCCTGGTCTTGTTCTAAAAAGGTCTTCCATACCCCAGAAACAACCTCCTGCTAAATATGCTTTTTTATAATTTTTCATTTTTATAATTTTTGTTTTTTAAATCTATTACGAGCTACAAGATAACATAGAGCAGCCTACTTTATTCCGTGCCCATTCTGGACGTTTAGCAAACCATTTTTGATATTCTGGTTGCTCTTTATAAGGTTTTTTCAGCATATTAAACAATTTGTCTATCAACTTATAATCACCTTTATCAGCATCATCAATGGCTAATTGAGCCATGTAATTTCGTAATACATATTTAGGATTTACTTGATTCATTTTTTCTTTCCGTTCTTGTTTTGAAAATGATTCTTTAGTTAATCTTTTTGCATATTTTTCAAACCAATCATTCCAGCGTTTTTCAATATTTCCAACAACCTCATCTGATTTATAAAAAGCATCGTTAATAACCTGAAGTCCCTTTGAAGGGTATTCTTTTTTGAAATCACTTAAATTTCTAAAGAAAATGGTCATATCAGTTTCTGTTTGATGCAAAAGGTCTTCTAATTCTTGAATGAATTTCTGATCATTTTCATCTTCCTTATGCAACCCTAATTTAGAGCGCATCATATTTAATAATTTAACTTCAAAATCTGTTTTATATGCATTTAAAATAGTCTCCAAAGGTTCAGCCTCATCAATTAAAGGATAAATGGCGTTTGCTAATTGTAGTAAATTCCATAAACCAATATTGGCTTGATTTCCATATCGATAGCGTTTATGTTGTCTATCAGTTGTATTTGGTGTCCAGCCATATTCATAACCTTCCAACCAACCATAAGGACCATAATCTATTGTTAAGCCAAGAATTGACATATTATCGGTATTCATAACACCATGCACGAAACCTACACGTTGCCAATGGATAATCATATCTAAGGTGCGGTCTGACACTTCTTTAAAAAACTTAAGATACGTTTCTTTTGAAGGCTTTCCTAAATGTGAAAAGTGATGTTTTATGGTATAATCTACCAGCGTTTTAAGTGTTTCTTCATCTTGTCTTGCCGCAAAAATTTGATAGCTTCCGAAGCGTAAAAAGGATTCTGCCACCCTGCAAACAATGGCTCCTTTTTCGTAAGCCGAATTACCGTTGTACATGATGTCTCGCAACACCTGATCGCCAGACAATGCCAATGATAAAGCCCGTGTTGTTGGAACACCCAAATGAAACATGGCTTCGCTACATAAATATTCCCTAACTGAAGAACGTAATACCGCTAAACCATCAGCAGTTCTAGAATATGGAGTTTCTCCAGCGCCTTTAAGTTGTACTTGCCAGTTTTTATTATTGTGTTCAACCTCGAATAAATTTATAGCTCGCCCATCGCCTAATTGACCTGCCCAATTCCCGAATTGGTGTCCGACATAACACATAGCGTAAGGATTTGTATTTTCTTGTACTTTATTTCCTGTGAATATATTTAGAAATTCGTCGCTTTTAGCATCTATATCAAAAAGCCCAATATTTTTGAGCATTTCTGGAGACACATGAAGTAATTCTGGTTTTGCAGTTTGTTTTGGTTTCACAAAAGAAAAACATGCGCTTTCAACTTGCCTTCTGGTGTTTTCTACAATAGAATCTGCAGGTAATTCTTGATTAAATTTATCTTTTATGTTTAGTTTCATTTACTACTTTCTTTCTTTAAAAGACTTACAAGGTTTTGGAAACCTTGCAAGTGGCTATAAATTAGTTAATTAACTTCTCAATCCATTTTATCAAATCTTCATCAGAAGGATTTCTTAGTTTCTTTCCCCCAATAGTTATTGTTGGAAAATTAAGTTTTCTATTTTCATATAGGCTTCGTAATTCTTCCGCGAAAGCGAAATTTAACTCAACATCCAAAAATAAATATTTCAAATTTAAAGCCTCTAAATAGTTTTTATAATGTAGCGTTTTATGGCATCTTTCAGCACCATAAAGTTTAATTTCGAGCCTCATAACTTACATCGAATTGAGTACCTTAATAGCTGCTTTTGGAATTAAATGAAAGTCTGAAAACACCACATTATCATGCTTGTCTATAAACAAAAACCAAGGTGTTCCTCCGGTTTTATAATTAGTCATAATATTAGAAATTGACTTACCATCATCACCTGCATCATGTCCAAATGGAATGTGTAAATCATATTGCTTTTGGGTTTTTAAAATCTTATCATAAGTATTGGATTCATGGCCTTCAAACACCGTTTGGATTGCTAGAAAAACAACATTTTTATTATCTTTTAAAGCCTCGACCATTCTTTTTAAGTCTGGCAAACCCTTACTATGACAACCACGACACCAACTTTGAAAGCAGTAAACTACCTTAAACTTCCCATTAAAATCTGAAAGCTTTATAGGCTCCGTTTCATTTCCATTAGCATCAACCCAATTGTTAACATAGAATTCTGGAGCTTTAAATAAATTATTATGTTCTGATTGATTCGACATTTATTCGTTTCTTTCTTTAAACAGGAAGTTATTATTCAATGTAAACCTAAAAGGTTTTGGAAACTTTGTAGATTATGCCCTACAAATTTCAACGAATACGTAATTACTGGATTACGTATTATCGTTTTTCTAATTGCATAGATTCAGAATTGATGCAATAACGTAGTCCGCTAGGTTCTGGTCCATCTGGAAACACATGTCCTAAATGTGCATCGCAAGTATTACACATAACCTCAACGCGCATCATTCCAAAAGCTTTATCGCGATCATACTTAATAGCATTTTCTTTAATTGGCTGTGTAAAACTTGGCCACCCAGTACCAGATTCAAACTTAATAGTAGAATCAAACAATGGAGAATCACAACATACACAATTGTACTTACCAGCCTCATGAATACTACATAACGCACCGCTATGAGGTCTTTCAGTACCTTTAAGTCTTGTTATTCTAAATTGTTCTGGTGTTAAATAAGCCTTCCATTCGGCTTCTGTTTTTTCGACACGTTTGTCTGGAGTTGGGTTTCCTTTTACAGAAAAGTTGATGACTTCTTTCCAAGTTAGCATTATATGGTTCCTTTCTTTTTTTAGTTAAATATAATATGCTTTTCAACATAAAGGTAGTCGAAACTAAATTCAAAAACTTACAATGTAAACTTAAAGCTAAAGTATTTGAAAGCATTAATGAAATTTACGACAAATTATACCGTTGTCAATACTTTATTTTAATATCCTTAAAGTTTAGTATTTTTACTAAATAAAGATAATTGTTTATGGATAAGCTCATTATTGAAGCCGAAAAATTTGCTACCAACTTATTGAATGATGAGTTAGATACTTCCTTTTTATATCATAATTTAACACACACACAACGTGTTGTTGAAAAAGCAAAAGAATTAGCTGAACAATCTGGTTTAAACGAATCAGAAAAAAATATCCTTACTCTTGCAACATGGTTACATGATACTGGTTATACAAAAAACATTAAAAATCATGAAGATGAAAGTGTTTTAATTTCCAAGAAATTTCTTAGCTCACAAAATTGTTCGGAGAAAAATATTGAGGCTATTTGTGATTTGATTTTGGCTACTAAAATGGATTATGTTCCTAAAAACTATTTAGAGAAAATAATAAGAGATGCCGATTGCGCACACATTGGGAGCAAAAGTTATATTGAAATTTCTGAATTACTAAGAAAAGAATGGGAATTAACCTGTAATAAGCATTTAACCGAAAGCGAGTGGTTAGATGAAAACATTAACTTTTTATCTACTAAACATAAATTTCATACTATTGAAGCTGCTTTGAATTGGGATAAAAGAAAAGGTAAAAATATTTCAGAATTACTTAAAACCAAAAAGAAGCTTGATGTCGAAAACAAAAAACTCCAACAAAAGAAAGACCAATTAAGCTTTAAAAAAGACAAGGTAGAATTACCTGAACGTGGTATTGAAACCATGTTTCGTGTTACTTTAAAAAACCACATAACCTTAAGTAATATTGCTGATACTAAAGCAAATATTTTACTTTCTGTAAATGCTATTATTGTATCATTGGTTTTATCAAATTTAGTATCTAAACTAGACAATACGTCTAATCATTACTTGATTACACCAACAGTTATATTTGTTCTGTTTACCGTGGCGTCTATCATTTTATCTATTTTGGCAACCAGACCAAATGTTACAAGTGGAAAATTTACTAAAGAAGATGTAGCAAACAAAAAAGTAAACCTTTTATTCTTTGGAAACTTTCATAAAATGAGTCTTAATGATTTTGAATGGGCCATGGGAGAAATGATGCAAGACCGCGAATACTTATATTCATCAATGAAAAAAGATTTATATTTTTTAGGACTCGTTTTAGATAAAAAATATAAAATTCTTCGTCTTACTTATTCTGTATTTATGATTGGAATTATAGTAAGTGTTGTTGCTTTTGCAATTGCTTTTCAGACTTCCGGAGCAGGCGCTTAAGCCTTAATTTCTTTCATTAAATCACTATAAGTATAAAATTCTTTATCATCCTCATTTTTATGATATAGAACGCTTACCCTAATTGCTTTTAAACCTGTAACCGCCTGTAAATCCTGTAAATCCACTATTTCAACATCGGTATCTAAATAGTGTTTAGATTGTAAAAATTTTACATATCTTAAATACTCTCTTTCGTCTTGTTTTTGAGAGTAAACAATACTGATTTTTCCTTTTTGAGTAACACGCTCCGTTGTTCCTTTTATATAGGCTTTATCTACACGCTTTTTAACAATTTCGTATCGTGCATTGTAAGTACCATCTACGTCAAATTGTTTTTCATCCATTCTAAAACTAATGGATAATGGCTGATTAAACACTAAAATCATGGACGCTACATCAAGTAAAACTGGGAAATCAGGTTTCATTTGATAATAACTATTTTCCATCTCGCACATAACTTGTAATTGCCATAAACGCAAATTGTATAAATAAACAGGATTAAAACTATCTTCTTTGGTAATAGATTCACCTATATACATATTATGCTCTACACCATCTGTTTTAAAACGTTCAAAAAAATGTGGGTACATTTCCTGAGCCTGATGTTGTTTTTCATCTAATAAAGATGCCATTTCTTTATTAATTTTAGCTATGGTTTCATCATAAGCTTTTCTGTGTTTATATAATACATTTAAATCATCATTAATACTAGAATAGTAT
>NZ_JBATHX010000058.1:0-8631 GCF_049667265.1 Algibacter sp.
GAAAGTATTAAGTTTATTATTCCTTCTGAAACCGTTTCGATTGAAAACTTAATAGAAAACATCCATTTAAGTACAACGCCATTATATTTTGAATTGCAATTTCTTTCTGAAGTCTTCATTGAAAAAATACTTAAACTGGTTCCTAATGCAAATATTCAGACGGATATTATTGGACAACTGAATAAAACTGGAAATTGGTTTAATAATTTAAACGATGATTTTAAAGCCTTTGAAACCATTGTAAAAAACACCCATTCTTTTTCCATTGATGCTTCGCTGTACCAAAATGCTGGTGCAAATATGACACAACAATTAGCTTATGCCTTAGCGCATGCTAATGAATATTTAAATTATTTAGAAAATTCAGAAACAGATAACAAGTCGATACTTGCCACTTTTCATGTTTCAGTAGGAACCAATTACTTTTTTGAAATCGCAAAGTTAAGAGCCTTAAGAAAATTATGGGAATCTTTAGCATCTGGATACAACCTAAATTCAGAATGTCGCATTATTGCAACCCCAACAAAGCGCGACAAAACGCTTTACGATTACAACACCAATATGTTGCGCACCACGACCGAATGTATGAGTGCTATTATTGGTGGCGCGAATGTAATTTGTAATTTGCCATACGATTATATTTACCATAAAAGCAACGAATTTGGAGAGCGCATTGCAAGAAACCAACTTTTAGTTTTAAAGCACGAAAGTTATTTTGACAAGGTGAACAATCCAGCTGATGGCTCCTATTATATTGAAACAATAACAACCCAACTTTCAGAAAAAGCTTTAGAGTTATTTAAAAACATTGAAGCCAATGGCGGTTTTTTAAAACAACTAAAACTGGGTACTATTCAAAGAAAAATAAAGGAAAGTGCCTTAAAAGAGCAACAACAATTTGATGAAGGCACAGAAGTTTTGTTAGGCACAAACAAGCACCCGAATGCTGATGATAAAATGAAAAATGAATTAGAGCTTTACCCATTTGTAAAAACCAACTCCAGAAAAACCTTAATTGAACCTATTATAGAAAAACGACTCTCAGAAAACTCAGAACAAAAACGATTAAAAAATGAAAATTGAAATGAACTCAAAAATTACGCTTATAGCATTTTTATTAGGCATAACTTTATTTAGTTGCAAAAAAGAAAATGAATTTAAAGACTTTAAATATGCCGACAAACCTATGGCGTTTACTTGCGAAGGAACGAATTCAAAACTTCTAAATGAAGCCCTTTACAGCTTTGAAGATGATATTACAAACCATTATAGCAGAAGCCCACAAATGGCAAGTTTAAGCAAAGCTTATTCACAAATTTTGAGAGTTTCAATTTATGGAAATCTAAAACCAGAAGACATGGTTTCAGAACACACCGTAAAAGTATTTGAAGCCTTAAAGAAAGAGGATAATCTTTGGAGTAATAACACTTTAAACTATAACAGTCCAGCCTTAAAATGCATCTCGAGTGGCATTGTTGATACTAATATTAAAACAACATTAAACGCCCTTTTATCAACCAACAGTATGGCTCCAAAATTGTTTGGCGCTGCCATAGTTACAAATTATAAAAATGCATTAGCTGATAAAAATTTAGCCATGTACATTGCTCTAGATTTATATTATTCGAAAATGTTTGGCGTTGATTTCTCTAAAATAAATTTTGATAAACCTGAGCAAAAAGTAGATTTCAACCAATTACCTTCAATTGATAAAAAACCAGAACTTGACCCACACGCAGGGCACGATCACTAAAAAATTATGACAAGAAAAAATCTTCAACATATTACAATAAAGTCAGCGTTTGAAAACAAGAAACTAGAACCTTCTACATTTCGAACGGCTGAGGATATTGATATAAAATCTACCTATTCAAAGGAAGACATTGAAGATTTAGAACATTTAAATTTCGTTGCCGGAATAGCGCCAAATCTAAGAGGCCCTTATAGTACCATGTACGTTCGGCGGCCATGGACTATCCGTCAATATGCTGGATTTTCAACAGCCGAAGAAAGCAATGCTTTTTACAGAAAAAATTTAGCTGCCGGACAAAAAGGGCTTTCCGTAGCTTTTGATCTAGCAACGCATCGTGGTTATGATTCGGATCATGAACGTGTGGTTGGAGATGTTGGAAAAGCAGGTGTCGCCATCGATTCGGTTGAAGACATGAAAATACTTTTCAACCAAATTCCGTTGGATAAAATGTCGGTTTCCATGACCATGAATGGTGCCGTTTTACCCATTATGGCATTTTATATTGTTGCCGCCGAAGAGCAAGGCGTAAAACCCGAACAATTGGATGGCACGATTCAAAATGATATTTTAAAGGAGTTTATGGTGCGTAACACCTACATTTATCCACCTTCGCCTTCCATGAAAATCATTTCAGATATTTTTGAATATACCAGTAAAAACATGCCAAAATTTAACAGCATTAGTATTTCTGGTTATCATATGCAGGAAGCTGGTGCTACTTGCGATATTGAGTTAGCTTACACACTAGCAAACGGATTAGAATATATTAGAAAAGGTTTAGAAGCAGGCATGGATATTGACACCTTTGCTCCTCGCCTATCTTTTTTCTGGGCTATTGGTATGAACCATTTTATGGAAATTGCTAAAATGCGAGCTGCCAGAATGTTATGGGCAAAACTGGTAAAACAATTCAACCCAAAAAATGAAAAATCTTTATCATTACGAACCCATTGCCAAACTTCTGGCTGGAGTTTAACCGAGCAAGACCCTTTTAATAATGTGGCAAGAACCACTATTGAAGCAGCAGCAGCAGCTTTTGGAGGCACTCAAAGTTTACATACCAATGCCTTAGATGAAGCGATTGCATTACCAACCGATTTCTCAGCAAGAATTGCTAGAAACACACAAATATTTTTACAAGAAGAAACCAAAATAACCAAAACTGTTGACCCATGGGCAGGAAGTTATTATGTTGAAAAACTAACAAACGATATCGCCCAAAAAGCATGGAGTTTAATTGAAGAAATTGAAGAACTTGGCGGCATGACCAAAGCTATTGAAGCTGGGATACCAAAAATAAGAATTGAAGAAGCAGCGGCAAGAAAACAAGCCAGAATAGATTCTAGGCAAGATATTATTGTTGGTGTTAACAAATATAGACTTGAAGTAGAGGACGCTATTTCAACTTTAGAAGTAGATAATCAAACGGTTAGAAACTCTCAAATTGAGCGATTAACTAGCATTAAAGCTGAAAGAAATCCTGAAAAAGTTAAAAATACTTTATCAAAATTAACCGAAGCAGCTAAATCAGGAAAAGAAAATCTATTATCTTTAGCCATAGATGCGGCTCGAGCACGTGCTACACTTGGCGAAATTAGTGATGCCTTAGAAGTAGAATTCGGACGATATAAAGCACAAATAAAATCATTTTCTGGCGTGTATAGTAAAGAAATTAAGGACGATAAATCATTTAAAAAAGCTCAAAAATTAGCCGATATTTTTGCAGAACAAGATGGCCGACGCCCTCGCATTATGATTGCAAAAATGGGTCAAGATGGGCATGATCGTGGTGCAAAAGTTGTAGCCACAAGTTATGCAGATATTGGTTTTGATGTGGATATTGGACCACTATTTCAAACCCCACAAGAAGCAGCCAAACAAGCTGTTGAAAACGATGTACATATTTTAGGTGTTTCCTCCTTGGCTGCTGGTCATAAAACCCTAGTGCCACAAGTTATTGATGCCTTAAAAGCTTATGGGCGAGATGATATTATGGTTATTGTTGGTGGCGTTATCCCAAAGCAAGATTATCAATATTTATTTGATGCCGGTGCTGTTGGCGTTTTTGGGCCTGGAACAAACATTAGCGATGCTGCCATTAAGATTCTTGAAATATTGATTGATTAAGCAAATAATTATCCATAATAAACAGCACTACCGTTAACCAATTTGTTAACAAGTTCCGTTTTTATTCCTCGTAAATAATCGTATTTTTGCCGCTAATAAAACCAAATCATTTAATGGGTAAAATCATAGCAATTGCTAATCAAAAAGGAGGTGTAGGCAAAACTACAACCTCAATAAACTTAGCAGCTTCACTAGGTGTTCTAGAGAAGAAAGTATTACTTATAGATGCTGACCCTCAAGCAAATGCAACTTCTGGAATTGGAATAGATGTAGAAACTGTTGACATAGGAACTTATCAACTTTTAGAGCATTCTAATACTGCCAGAGAAGCCATTATACCAACTGAAACGCCTAATCTAGATATTATTCCATCACATATCGACCTAGTAGCTATTGAAATAGAACTTGTTGATAAGGATGAACGTGAATACATGCTAAAAAAGGCATTGGTCGATATTAAAAATGATTACGATTTTATCATTATTGATTGCGCACCTTCATTGGGTTTATTAACTTTAAACGCCTTAACTGCAGCTGATTCTGTAATTATTCCTATTCAATGTGAATATTTTGCATTAGAAGGTTTAGGAAAACTTTTAAACACCATAAAAAGTGTTCAAAAAATTCATAATCCCGAGTTGGATATTGAAGGTTTACTGCTAACCATGTACGATTCGCGCTTACGATTATCAAACCAAGTGGTTGAAGAAGTACAAAAACACTTCAACGATATGGTGTTTCAAACCATCATTCAACGAAATGTAAGACTTAGCGAGGCTCCAAGTTATGGCGAAAGCATAATTAATTACGATGCCAGTAGTAAAGGTGCTAACAATTACTTAAGTTTGGCAAAAGAAGTCATTAATAAAAACGCTTAATTATGGCTAAGGCAACTAAAAAACAAGCTTTAGGAAGAGGTTTATCTGCACTATTAAAAGACCCAAGTAACGATATAAAATCGGCTCAAGATTTAAATGCCGATAAAGTTATTGGTAACATTGTTGAATTAGATTTAGATTTCATTGAAGTAAATCCGTTTCAACCGCGTTCAAATTTTAGTGAAGAATCACTTCGTGAATTAGCGTCTTCTATAAAAGAACTAGGCATTATTCAGCCTATAACGGTTAGAAAATTAGGACTTAATAAATATCAACTAGTTTCTGGTGAGCGTCGTTTTAGAGCTTCTAAATTATTAGGTTTAGAAACGTTGCCAGCTTATGTTAGAATTGCAAACGATCAAGAATCCCTTGAAATGGCCTTGGTTGAAAATATTCAACGTCAAGATTTAGATCCTATTGAAATTGCACTTTCATACCAACGTTTAATTGAGGAAATCAATTTAACTCAAGAACAAATGAGTGAGCGTGTTGGAAAAAAACGGTCTACCATTGCTAACTATTTACGTTTATTAAAACTCGATCCTATTATCCAAACAGGGATGCGAGATGGTTTTATTTCGATGGGCCATGGTCGTGCTATCATTGCTATTGAAGACCAAAATGACCAATTGGATATTTACGAAAAAATCCTCTCAGGCAAACTTTCTGTAAGAGAAACTGAAAATATTATCCGCGATTTTAACACCTCTGGACCTACCAAAACACCTTCAAAAAAACCTGATGTTGAGGAAATACCAAAGTTTGTTAAAAAAGGAATTACTGCATTTTCAGAATACTTTGGACATAAAATTGACGTTAAAGTCTCTAAAAACGGGAAAGGAAAAATTACAATTCCTTTTCATTCTGAAGAAGATTTTAACCGCATAAAAAAATTAGTTCAAGGTGATTCCAAATAAATTTCTAATAACAGGAATACTAACATGCTTACTTTGTTTTGCTTCCTTCTCTCAAAACAAGAAGAAGAAAAACACCACCGAGCTTCCTAAAGAAGTTGTGATTGATTCCATTATTAAACCAACTGAACCTATAGACGCACTTTCGCCTGCAAAAGCGGCATTTTATTCAGCAATTTTACCGGGTTTAGGCCAAGCATACAATAAAAAATACTGGAAAATCCCCATAGTTTATGGTGCTATTGGTACAGGTATTTATTTTTATATTGATAACAATAAAGAATATAACCGATACCGAGATGCTTACAAAAGTAGACTCGCAGGTTATACAAATGATGAGTTTTATTTAGATTCTCAAGGAAATCAACTATCAACTCCAAGAGTAACAACCGCAAAACTTGAAGATGCCCAACAATTTTATCGTAGGAATAAAGAAATATCACTTTTAGTAACCCTCGGTTTCTATGCATTAAACATTATCGATGCCAATGTGGATGCTCATTTATTACAATATAATGTTGATGAAAACTTATCTTTAGCACCGCATTACAAGTTTAATGAGTTTGATGCTAAAAGTAACGTGGGTTTAACTTTAAATTTTAAATTTTAGGCCGGCAACAGGCAATTAACAGATATTACGCAATTTATGAATATAGCATTACTAGGATACGGAAAAATGGGTAAAACCATAGAGCAGATTGCCATTAGTCGCGGTCATAATGTGGTTTTGACTATTGACAAAGGGGATACTGATTATGATATTACCAAAGCCGATGTTGCTATTGATTTTAGTATTCCAGATGTGGCTTTTAATAATATTTCCAATTGTATTAACAACAATGTTCCCGTAATTTCTGGAACTACAGGTTGGTTAGATAAATACGATGATGCCGTTGCTTTATGTAAAGAAAAGAAAGGTGCTTTTATTTATGCCTCCAACTATAGTTTAGGTGTCAATATCTTTTTTGAATTAAATAAAACGTTGGCTAAAATGATGAGTGCTTTGAAACAGTATAACGTTTCCATGGAAGAAATTCATCATACACAAAAACTGGATGCGCCGAGTGGAACAGCAATTACATTGGCCAATGGTGTTATTGAAAATCATGACAGCTATACCAATTGGAAGCTAGATGAAGGTGGCGAAAAAACCATTCCAATAAAAGCAAAACGTATTGAAGATGTCCCTGGAACACATACAGTAACTTATGAAAGTGAGGTAGATACTATAAACATTGAGCATATTGCACATACTCGACAAGGATTTGCACTTGGGGCCGTTGTAGCAGCTGAATGGATTGCAGGTAAAAAAGGTGTTTTCACGATGAACGACGTGTTAAATATTGGTTAATTTCTAATTCTACTGTAACAACTCAAGCGTTGAAACAACTAACAAAAAATTAAAATTTTAAGATTATGACTTGGACACAATGGTTTATTTTCATCTTAATAATACAAGTAATTCATGGTTTAGGTACATGGAAACTCTACATAAAAGCTGGCAGACAAGCTTGGGAAGCCTTTGTACCAGTTTATAATGGCGTCATTTTAATGAAAATAATTAACCGTCCTTGGTGGTGGATAATTTTATTATTTCTACCTATTGTAAATCTTATTATGCTTCCTGTTGTTTGGGTTGAAACTGCTAGAAGTTTTGGCAAAAACACGACGGTAGATACTATTTTGGCTGTTGTAACGCTTGGATTTTACAATTTCTACCTTAATTATGTTGCAGATGTAAGCTATGTTGAAAACAGAAGTTTAGAACCAAAATCAAGTTCAGGCGAATGGACAAGCTCTATTTTATTTGCCATTGTAGCAGCAACTATTGTTCACACGTATTTTATGCAACCGTTTACGATTCCTTCTTCCTCATTGGAAAAATCATTGTTAGTAGGCGATTTTCTCTTTGTAAGCAAGTTTCATTATGGTGCTAGAGTGCCAATGACAACTGTTGGAGCGCCAATGGTTCACGACACCATTCCTGGACTCAATAAAAAATCATATTTATTTAATGACCATTTTGAAGAACGCAAAACGGCTTGGAAAAATAAATTACAATTGCCATATTTAAGGTTTCCAGCTTTTGAAAAAATTGACAGAAATGAGATTGTAGTGTTTAATCAGCCAGCAGATACATTGCTGGATATGAATGATTTTACACCAAAACGAAACTACTACAAACCGATTGACAAAAAGACAAACCTAGTAAAACGCTGCGTTGGTGTTGCTGGTGATTCTCTTGAGGTTAGAGATGGCTATGTTTACATAAACGGAAAGAAAAATGAGCTTCCTGATAGAGCGCATTTACAGTTTAGCTATTTCGTGCAACCTAAAACGAATCAGTTTAATCCTAATTTTTTAAAGGATCGATATGATATTACGGATGGTTTTGGCATAATGAATGCTCAAAATACTTACTATTTTTCAGCTATTTCAGATGAAGCCTTAGCTAAGTTTAAAAATCACCCAAATGTAGAAAGTATCACTCCTAACATAAAGGAAAAGGGCGTTAGAGATTCAGATATATTTCCACATGACCCAAATTACAATTGGAATGTCGATCAATTTGGACCACTTTATATTCCTGAAGAAGGCAAAACAATAGCTATCAATTTAAATGTTTTACCGTTATACAAACGCGTCATTACAGAATATGAAGGCAATTCGCTTCAGGTTAAAGGCAATCAAATCCTTATCAACGGAGAAGTAACAGATAGCTATACCTTCAAACAAAATTACTACTGGATGATGGGTGATAACCGCCATAACTCCATTGATGCCAGACGTTGGGGATTTGTGCCTTTCGATCACGTTATCGGGAAACCTGTGTTTATTTGGATGAGTTGGGACGGCAAAAACCCACGTTGGGAACGTTTCTTTACAACGGTTAGCGGTAGTGGAAAAGCAACTTCTTTTTTAATTCCGTTTTTAATATTATTATTTGGCTGGATTGGTT
>NZ_JBATHX010000059.1:0-2091 GCF_049667265.1 Algibacter sp.
ATCAATGGCTATATTATTTTTAATATTTATGAGTGTTATTTCTCCTGAATAGATGGTTCCCATTTTTTTAAGAAAATCAGAAAATAGATTGACATTTTCATTTCGATTAGAAATAAAACAAATTTTATCTGCTTTTTTTAATCTTTTATTTGCCCTTTTAAAGCGGTTTTTCATTTTCTTATTAAAAGCATTATTGTCGGTTCCAATTTCTGAAAAGTGAAGTGACGTTATTTCGTTTTTTTTATCAAAAAATATATTAGAATTTTCACCTTTTTCTTCAAATTCAATGAAAAAATCATTGAATTTTGATTGATATAAATGAGCGGTGGTTTCTAATGAATAAGACATCATCCAATCTAGTGGGTTGGAACATAACCTTAATTTATATTTTTTTAGGTAATGCGCAGGACGACAAGCTATGCCAACGCTAAAAATGATATCGAAATGATGTTCTTTTTCTGCATAGGTTTTTTTATACTCCTTATGTTTTTTGTGTAAAACAATAATTCCATATGGTAAAAATAGTTTTAAGATATTTTTTATTCTTTTTATAGCCATACTTTATTTTGTTTTTAAAGCGAAGTTTAAAATTGCATTCTAGGTGTTAAAAACAATCGCCTGTTTTTTAGTCTGCAGTTTTAAAGAGGCAATGGTGTTTTTATCAAATTTAGAAACATCAAGTTCTTCAATTTGAAAATCGATTCTTGTAATATATCGGTTTGATACATTTGAATGGTCTGACTGAAACTCATCTATATCCGAATTTAGTATTAAATTAAAATTCTTCCCCTTAATATCCAATTTAGCGCCCTTCATAGTTTTAATTTTAAAACTCCCAACAATTATGGCTATGACGTAAAAATAGCCACCAAGTTCAGAAGTTTTGGCAAAAAGCACGTTTTGTTCAGAAATAGCAAAGGGATCGCCATCTACAGAACTAATAATGTCTTCTATTTGGTTGTCTGTATTGGAATCATTAGTGTTATCCTTATTCCCAAAGGCAGAACGAATTTTATTAAAACTTAATTTCATGAAAATGGATTTTTGTAAAACTAAAATTATAATTGGGAAGCACAAAACTATTATGGTAAATCATTTCATGGTTTTTTTATCGTTTTTTAATGTTCATATACAGCATTCATTCAATCATTTATCTGGGTAATGGAATTTTATTATGAATGTTTCATATATTTGCACTTTCTTAAAAAATAGAATCATGAAAGACGGATTATACGCAAAATTTAACACAACAAAAGGAGAAATTCTAGTTGCTTTAGAGTACAAAAAAACACCAGGTACAGTTGGTCATTTTGTTGCTTTAGCAGAAGGGAATTTAGAAAACAAAGTAAAACCTCAAGGTTCGCCTTATTATGATGGTTTAAAATTTCATAGAGTTATTCCAGATTTTATGATTCAAGGAGGTTGCCCACAAGGTTCTGGAGCTGGAAATCCAGGCTATAAGTTTGATGATGAGTTTCATCCAGATTTAAAACATGATGGACCAGGAGTTTTATCAATGGCCAATGCAGGACCAGGTACAAACGGAAGTCAGTTTTTTATAACGCATACCGCTACCGAATGGTTAGATGGAAAACATACCGTTTTTGGAAAAGTGAGTCAAGGACAAGATATTGTTGATGCTATTGCGCAAGGTGATAAAATAGAAAGTTTAGAAATAGTTAGAGTTGGTGCAGATGCTGAAGCTTTTAATCCAATTGAAGCGTTTAGAACTTTTGAAGGTTCAATAGCAAAAAGAGAAAAAGCTGTAAAAGCCGCCGCAGAAGCTGAATTGAATAAATTAGCTGCAGGTTTTGATAAAACTGAAAGCGGTTTACGTTACCAAATTCTTCAAAAGGGAAGTGGTGTTAAGGCAGAAAAAGGACAAACCGTTTCTGTACATTATAAAGGGCAGTTATCTGACGGTACTGTTTTTGATTCATCATACAAACGTAACGAGCCTATTGATTTTCCTTTAGGTGTTGGTCAAGTAATTCCAGGTTGGGATGAAGGTATTGGCTTATTAAAAGTAGGCGACAAAGCACGTTTAGTTATACCAAGTCATTTAGCTTACGGAAGTGCTGGAGCTGGAGG
>NZ_JBATHX010000060.1:0-1747 GCF_049667265.1 Algibacter sp.
CGGCAGGCAGGTTACCACAAGGGTCGCGCTATCCACTATATCTTTTAAATAGAAAAATCCCGCAACATTAATGCGGGATTTTTCTATTTAAAAGGATGTCGTTTCTATCGCTAACGCATCTGTTTGCTAACTTCTTTTTTAAAGTTAAGGTTGGTTTTGCTTTTATGAGGTTGTTTAAAACATATTTTCTTTAAACTCATTTAGTTCATTAATTGGTAAAATGGTAGCATTAGCTTTTACAAATTTAAACTTACCAAAATCTTTCCCTTTTTTTACAAATTCCCCTTTTTCAAAAAAATCATCACAAGCAATCCACCCAAGGAGCCAGCCTTTGCTGTAATCATTCAAAATTCTTAAGAAAATATAAAAATCAGCATCCTGTTTGTAAACGCCTGACAAATCATGCGAATTCACCGTACACCAATAATCAGGCTTCGGTTTAAACTTGCAAGTAATCGTTTTAACTTCAAGCTTTTTACCTTTATTAGAAATTAAATCATAATGATATTTGTCTTCATCATTCTTGAGTCCCAAATATTTCATTATAATTCTTTCACCAATGTAACCAACTAAAATTCTATCCCTTTCAGATCCAAATTTGCTCAATCCTAAATTATCATGAGTATTTACATGCTCTAATTTCGAATTAGCATAATCAATAATATCTGGGGTTATTAAAATTTCAATCATAAAAGGAGTAAAATTTCACGTTTAGTACTAGATTTTAAATATTAGTCTAAATATTTTTTAATCGCCAAAGCAACCGCTTTTGCTAAAAAAGGTGGCACGGCATTTCCTGTTTGCACTCTAGCTTGAACCGTTCCACCTTTAACAACAAAATTATCAGGAAAACTCTGTATTCTACATCTTTCACGTATAGATAAACCTCTATTATCTATAGGGTGCCCAAGTTGAAACTGAGGCCTGATACCTCCAGAAACTTGAGTCGGACTCAAAATATCCCAGGCCAACCGTATGCGTTGTTTAAACTTTTCGTACATAGGTTCACCTGGTATTGTGTTTTTTATTCTATCAATTGTTGCTAGCGGATGGTTTGGTGCCGTATGCCCTGTAAAACTGCCATTGGTATTTAAGCGCATTAATTTTTGATAATCACTAAAAGGCTCAGATTTATAAGTCGTTTTGGTTTCTTTAGTTTTTAAAGAAGGTAAATCGCCAATAGCCTCTTTTATGTTGATATAATCTTTTGACGTTTCAAGTCCGTGGGTTTTAATAATGTCTTTAAAATCGAATTCTTTATCCCTAATCCCAACAAATATTAATCGTTTTCTTTTCTGCGGTACACCGTAATCTGGAGCATAAAGTAATTCACTTTTTACTTGCATGTTTCCAATGTCACTTAAATGGGTTTCAATGTCTTTAACGAAACTTCCAACACTTTTCATCCCAGACACATTTTCTAAAACAACCACTTTTGGTTGTAAAATTTCAACAAATCGGGCAAACTCCATATACATAAAGTTTCTATCATCTTGCTCGTGCCTTTTTCTGTTGTTTAGCGAAAACCCTTGACACGGAATCCCGCCAATAAGCACATCCAGTTGTCGTCCATTAAGCAGTTCTTTTATTACCTCAGGATTTACTTTTTTAACATCGCCAATAATGGTTGAACAATTTGGGTGATTTGCTTGAAACGTTTTTATTGATGGCGTATGAATATCGCAACCCAAAATCGTCTCAAATCCAGCCATTTCAAATCCTAATGAAGTGCCACCACAACCACAAA
>NZ_JBATHX010000061.1:0-4720 GCF_049667265.1 Algibacter sp.
TTTTGTATTATTTATTTTAAAGTTGAACAATTTTTTTTTATTGAGTAGTAGATTATTTTCTGCCAAAATCCGCGGGAATTTCTCCCCAAGCTTTAGTTTCCCATTTTACAATAACGGAATTGTAAGTATTGTTTTTTAACCAATCTAAAGCCCTATCAACTAAATCGAAAACAGGTTTATTTTTATCGTTACGTTTTAGTTTGGTGTTGCAATTTTTCTTTCTAACCCAACTCATGGCTGTTTTAGAATCTGTGTAAAGAATGCGGTCGCTATTATTTTTTTTAAGAATAGCCAAGCCATGAACCAAAGCCAAAAATTCACCTATATTATTCGTCCCTTCCTCAAAAGGGCCTTGTATAAATAATTGTTTTTTTGTTTTAGTATCAACACCTCTATATTCCATAATGCCAGGGTTTCCACTCGATGCAGCATCAACCGAAATGGAATTATAATTTGGTTGTCCTATTTTTTTTAGTTGTTCAGCGGATAATTCACTTTTAAAACCTTTGTTTTTCCCCACATAATCAAAATAATTACCTTTTAAGGCAAGCTTTGCAGCATCAAATGTTGAGAAGGATTTGTATTGAGCGCCTTGAAAATCTTTTATCATGGCTTTGCAATCATTCCAAGATTCGAAGACGCCTGTTTTGTGTCCTTTCCAAACGGTATAATATTTTTTCTTTTTTTTTGACACGAATTTCACGAATTTACACAAATGCTGTTTTTTGCGCCTTGAGTTTTTTGGAATTTAGATTTTGTTATTTGGAATTTAAAAGCTTATTAACCACCAAAGGAAAATGTTCCATTTCCAATTTATGAATTTTTTCAGCAACATTTTCAGCTGAATCATCAGAATTTACCTCACATCTAGCTTGAAAAATAATAGCACCTTCATCATAATGTTCATTTACATAATGAATAGTAATTCCAGTTTCAGTTTCATTATTAGCTACAACAGCTTCATGAACATGCATTCCATACATACCTTTTCCTCCATATTTTGGCAATAATGCAGGATGTACATTGATTACTTTATTTGGGAAAGCATTTAATATATGTTCAGGAAATTTCCATAAAAAACCTGCCAAAACAATTAAATCGGGCTTGGATGCTTTTAAAATATGTAGTACATCATCGGTTTTAGAGAAGGCTATTCTATTGAATGACAACGCGCTAACTTTTAAGTTTTTTGCACGCTCCAAAACTTTGGCATGGGGATTGTTAGATAATACCTGAATAACAGACGCATTATCGCTGTTGTGAAAAAACTTAATTAAATTTTCAGCATTAGTACCACTTCCGGACGCAAAAATTACAATTCGTTTCATTTACAGACTATAGTGTTAAAATTTATTCAAACAAAAAAAAGAATAATTATTAACAATTAGAAGGTAAAAATTAAATACTTAAAAGTAATTTTAGTAAATTACCCTCACATTTTTAAAGTAAAAGTGTATTATAAAATAAAGTTTTTTATTTTTGCCAACTAATTAAAACATTTAAATTAAAAGATTATGTCAGACATTGCATCAAGAGTAAAAGCGATTATCGTGGACAAATTAGGAGTAGATGAGAACGAAGTTGTTACTGAAGCTAGCTTCACAAACGATTTAGGAGCCGACTCTTTAGACACTGTGGAATTAATTATGGAATTCGAAAAAGAATTCGATATTCAAATACCAGACGACCAAGCTGAAAATATCGCTACAGTAGGTCAAGCTATTTCTTATATAGAAGCGGCTAAATAAGTAAAAACAATCAAAATACTTTATGGAATTAAAGCGAGTTGTAGTCACAGGATTGGGCGCTTTAACACCAATTGGCAATACCAAAGATAAATATTGGGAAGGCTTAATTAGTGGTAAAAGTGGAGCTGCGCCTATAACATATTATGATACCGAGAAGTTTAAAACAAAATTCGCTTGCGAATTAAAAGACTTTGAAGTAACTGATTTTATAGATAGAAAAGAGGCTCGGAAAATGGATAAGTTTGCACAATACGCTATGGTAGCGGCAGACGAGGCTATTGAAGACTCAAAATTAGATCTAGATAAAGTCAATAAGTTACGTGTTGGTGTTATATGGGGAGCGGGTATTGGTGGTTTAGAAACCTTTCAGAATGAAGTTTTAAACTTCGCTGCGGGCGACGGTACTCCAAGATTCAATCCATTCTTTATTCCTAAAATGATTGCTGATATTGCGCCAGGTAATATCTCTATAAAACATGGTTTTATGGGGCCTAATTACACAACGGTTTCTGCATGTGCATCTTCTGCAAATGCTATATTTGATGCTCTAAACTCCATTCGTTTAGGTCACACAGATGTAGTGGTTACAGGAGGAAGTGAAGCAGCAGTTACTATTGCTGGTATGGGTGGTTTTAATGCCATGCATGCGCTATCTACTAGAAATGAAAGCCCAGAAACGGCATCCAGACCCTTTGACGGTACCAGAGATGGTTTTGTTTTAGGTGAAGGTGCAGGAGCTTTAATTCTTGAAGAATATGAGCATGCAAAAGCAAGAGGTGCTAAAATTTATGCTGAATGTATTGGAGGAGGTTTATCTTCTGATGCTTATCATATGACGGCGCCACACCCTGAAGGTATTGGTGTTATTGCAGTAATGAAGAATTGCTTAGAAAATGCAGGCCTAAAGCCGGAAGATGTTGACCATATTAATACTCATGGTACATCTACACCTTTAGGAGATGTTGCAGAACTTAAAGCAATTTCAGAAGTATTTGGAAGTCACGCTAAGAACATAAATATTAATTCAACCAAATCAATGACTGGTCACCTTTTAGGTGCCGCTGGAGCTATTGAAGCTATTTCGGTTATTTTGGCTATGGAACATGGTATTGTTCCGCCAACGATAAACCACACTACAGTAGATGAAAACATTGATCCTGAATTAAATTTAACCTTAAACAAGGCTCAAAAGCGCGACGTAAAAGTAGCAATGAGTAATACATTTGGATTTGGCGGTCACAACGCTTGTGTAATATTCAAAAAACTAGATTAAATCCCGAATGGATAGCATTCGTAACATACTAAATTCCCGTTTTAAACGCAACGGGAATTTTTTTATGGTATTAACTAAAATACTTGGGTTTAAACCTAAAGATGTTAAGTACTATAAAAAAGCCTTTACCCATCGGTCTATGAATATAAAAGACGCTAAGGGCAATGCGTTTAATTACGAGCGGTTAGAGTTTTTGGGCGATGCCATGTTAAGTTCTGTAATTGCCTCTCATTTATACCTTGAAGTACCAAGCGGTGATGAGGGCTACCTTACCAAAATGCGCTCAAAAGTAGTAAGTAGAGAGCATTTAAATGAGTTGGGTAAAGACTTAAAACTAATTGATTTAGTGGAAAGTAAAATACCAGCAGGTCAATTTGGCGATAATATTCATGGTAATTTATTTGAAGCCTTAGTAGGAGCCATTTTTCTTGATAGAGGATATAAATACTGTGAAAAATTCATTTTTAATCGTGTTATCATTCCTTATGTAGATATCGAAACTTTAGAGGGCAGAGTAATAAGTTACAAGAGTCTGCTTATTGAATGGTGTCAAAAAGAAAAAAAGACATTTGGCTACAACGTATATGAAGACACAGGTAATGATGATGTTCGACATTTTTCAGTAAAACTATCAATTGACGACAAAGTAATTTCTAAAGCCCGAGCAACTTCAAAGAAAAAGGCAGAAGAAAAAGCTTCAAAACGCGCCTTTTTTGCCTTTCAAACCAAGATGTCTAAGATGCTTTAACCATCTTAAATTCAACCCAATTTACTACAACGTTTTAGTCGCATTTCTTGCCAAGAATAGCATAAACGTAATTGAACTGTACTTTATAAATATTATATTTACGAAATTTACAAATAAGTAATGGCTGTTCATAAACTTATTCTTGATGATGCTTTTGATGAAGTATTATACACCTTAATCGCAATTCATTGCAGGTTGGAAGACTATCGATTGGCATATCTTCTTAATAAACATTTGGGTATAACGCTTTCAAGAAAACCATCAGATTTAGATTTTAAAAACGGACATACTTCTTATTCAATTTACGAATGGGAAGATGAAAAACAATTAATAACATGGAGCTTGGTGTCTAATATTTGTAAAACAGAAGAGCTTCAACAATCAAATTATACGTCGTTATTCGACAGTCAAGAAAAAATAACCAAAACATTTCAATTATTACCAGAATATAAAACTGTAAACTATTTTTTAAAAATAGACAGCGAATTCAGTTTCAGTAAGGAAAAATATATTTTAGATAGTATCTTAAAAATACCTCAAATTGCAACTGCTTATAGTGTAGATTCTATTCAATTGAAATCAAAAGATAATTTAATTTTTAACTAATGTTAATAGATAAAAAAACCAAAATAGTAGCAACCTTAGGACCTGCTACCAGCACTAAAGAAGTTTTAAAAGCCATGCTTGAGGAAGGCTGTAATGTGTTTAGAATAAACTTCTCCCATGCCGATTATAATGATGTAAAAGAACGTGTCCAAATGATACGTGAGCTTAATGAAGAATATGGTTTTACTGCAGCTATTCTTGCAGATTTACAAGGGCCAAAACTTCGTGTAGGTGTTATGAAGGAGGAAGTTGTCGTAAACCCTGGTGACGAAATAACTTTTGCAACGGGCAAACGTTTTGAAGGAACCAAAGAGCGTGTTTACATGACTTACGATAGGTTTCCGC
>NZ_JBATHX010000062.1:0-10609 GCF_049667265.1 Algibacter sp.
TCTGGTTCTTTTAAAAGCAAGCGACATAAAGCCACACGACGTTTTTCACCTCCAGAAAGAATCCCGATTTTTTTATCACCTTCAGGAGTACGTAAGGCATCCATGGCTATTTCTAGTTTGGTATCAAGTTCCCAAGCTCCTGCTGCATCAATTTGATCTTGCAATTCTGCTTGTCTAGCCATTAACTTTTCCATTTTATCTGGATTAGAATAAACTTCTTCTAATCCAAATTGATCGTTAATTTTATTGTATTCATCAAGAATAGCAACAGTTTCAGCAGCACCTTCTCGCACCACTTCCATAACTGTTTTATTATCATCAAGTTGTGGTTCTTGTTCTAAATAACCAACAGAATAATCTTGTAAAAAGGTAACATCGCCCTGGAAATTCTTATCAACACCAGCTATAATTTTTAATAAAGTTGATTTACCAGAACCATTAAGTCCTAAAATTCCAATTTTAGCTCCATAAAAAAAGCTTAAATAAATATTTTTTAAAACAGGTGTATTTGCACCAGGAAATGTCTTGGTTAAACCAGACATTGAAAAAATCACTTTTTTATCGTCACTCATCGTGTTTGTTGTAATTCGTTAAGTTGTTCTGTCTATTAAACGCGACCTTTAAGTGCGTTAAAAACCCATGCAATAGCAAAAAAGCCTATGCCAACGGTAGCAAAGCCCCAGCCTGCAACATCATTATACCTATAGGCGCCCATTAAAATTAATAACACTCCCATTATAATCATTAAAACGGTGGCCCAAGCTAAAACCGTATTTTTATTCATTGCCATATTCTTACTTTTTATTGGTTAGTCTGAAAGCAAATATCGTTTTTTTAAATAAAAAAGCATCCATAAACGGATGCTTTTTACTAACATTAATTTTAAAGATTAAATCATGGGAACTTCAATAAATAAAAGTCCGGAGTCTTCAATAGCTTTAATATTGAAACTTGATGTTTCTGAAACTCCAATGGCATCCCTTGTTTTTAAAATGTTTTCATTTATGGTATGATTTCCAAAAATGGTCATCACATAAACACCATGATTTTTACTATTTATTGGATATTCGAAAGTTTCTCCTTTATCTAAATCAATTCTTGAAATTATGGCATCTTGATGAATTTTCAAACTACCTGAATGGTTTTCATCTATGGAACTTACCAAGGTTTGAAGTTTGTTTTTACTTTCATCAGCAACAAATGTTTTTTGATCATAACGCGGTTTCACATTTTCTTTATTCGGAAGAATCCAAATTTGAAACAAACTTAAATGCTCCGTGTTCGACCCATTTATTTCAGAATGCTGCACACCTGTTCCGGCACTCATAATTTGTACTTCCCCAGGAACAACAGGAATCCACTCGTCACCCATATTATCTTTATGCTTTAAAATGCCTTTTAATGGAATGGTAATAATTTCCATATTATCATGTGGGTGAGTTCCAAAGCCCATTTTTGGTGCAATTATATCATCATTTAGTACTCGTAAAGCACCAAATTGTATTTTATCTTTATCAAAAAAGTTAGCGAAACTAAACGAGTGATTTGCTTGTAACCAACCATGGTTTGCAAACCCTCTGGATTCGGCTTTATGTATGACTGTTTTCATGATTTACTGTTTTTATTATCGCATTTTATCTAGCAGATTACTTAGAAGTTCTGCTTCATCTTCACTTAAATTCTTCACTAATTCTCTATTTGAATTCATAGGAATAGACTCTAAAAAATTTAAGCCTTCTTCATTTATGGCTATTTTAACTACCCGTCTATCATTATCTGAAGGACAACGATTAATATATTTTTTAGCACATAATTTATCCATTAAACGTGTCGCATTGGGCGAACGTTCTAACATTCTGTCTTTTATGGTCTGAACATTTAAAGGCTCACCGGCACCTTTTAAAATTCGCAGAATATTGTATTGCTGTGGTGAGATACCATAAGATTTAAAAAATTCGTTTTGATGACTTGTAATCCAATTTGCTGTATAAATAATATTCAACAGGGCTTTTACTCTATTGTTTGCAAATTTTGAATTGATATCTTTTGATAAATCTCCCATGGCTTAAAGTTTTCAGTCTCAGTTTGAAGTTACAATGCTTTCTTAAATGTTTCAACCTTTATTTTTAGAGCTGAATTAAGGTCATCATTAATAATCCTTCCTTCAGAAAAATTTTCTCCAAATGACGGTAAACTGAAATCTGCTATAATATTTCCACCCATAAAAGGGAATCGCCCTTTAGCAATTTCTAAAACAGATGCTCCACCTCTAGCCCCTGGAGATGTGGCCATTAATAACATGGGCTTTTCACTCCAAAGCTTACCATCAATCCTTGACATCCAATCGAATAAATTTTTGAACGCTGTTGAATATGCTCCGTTATGTTCTGCTAATGACAACACAATTCCATCAGATGATTTTATAGCCGCTAAAAATTTTCTAGCATTTTCAGGAATCCCCTTTTCTTTTTCTAAGTCTACACCAAAAATTGGTAAGTCAAATTCGTTTAAATCTAATACTGTAATCTGAACACCCTCTACTAAACCAGCTACATATTTTGCTAATTGTTTGTTGATTGAGGTTTTACTTTTACTTCCTGCAAATGCTATTATATTTTTCATTTTCATTTTTAAATTGGTATTTATTTACTTATTCTTTTATAAAACACATAAGAAACCAACAAAGCTATTAATGCTACAACGGCTGTTCCTTGACCTCCATCTGCTACCATAACATGAGCAAAAAAGGCTAAAACAAAAGCATATAAGAATCCCGCATACGCCCATTCTTTAAGTATTTTAAAACTTGGTGTCCAAATTGCTACTAAACCCAATAATTTAATTACTGCATAAGGATAAATTAGATAGGTTGGGTAACCAAAACTTTCAAAAGCACCTTTAATCATTTCGTGCTTAAAAAAATACATACTCACCGAAAAAAACATAATTAATGTCAGTATTGCTGTAGCAGAATAATAAATAATTTTATCTAGTTTCATCCTTTTAAATTTTATTTAAAATACAAATATATCAAATATAATTTTATATTCCAAGGAATATAATTCCATGTAATATAATTTAACAAATTATTCACTTTTTATACAGGAATTGGTTTTGTAAATTCGTAACAAATTATCAATCTATGGATATCAACTTCAATATAAACGAAGATCATAATAAACTCTTAGTATCAGAACTACAAAAACGATTTGCAAAAGTCAGTTTAGGTGGTGGAAAATCCCGCATAGAGAAACACAAAAGCAAAGGTAAAATGACTGCTAGAGAGCGTGTTGATTATCTGTTGGATGATAAAGCAAAATCTATTGAAATAGCTGCGTTTGCAGGTGAAGGAATGTATAAGGAACATGGTGGATGTCCTTCAGGTGGTGTTGTTGTAAAAATTGGATACGTAAAAGGAAAACAATGTATTGTTGTGGCAAATGATGCTACCGTAAAAGCTGGTGCATGGTTTCCAATTACAGGAAAAAAGAATTTACGTGCACAAGAAATAGCTATTGAAAACAGATTACCAATTATTTACTTGGTAGATTCAGCTGGTGTTTATTTGCCAATGCAAGATGAAATTTTTCCTGACAAGGAACATTTTGGTCGCATTTTTAGAAACAACGCCGTTATGAGCAGTATGGGAATTACTCAAATATCAGCCGTCATGGGAAGCTGTGTTGCCGGCGGCGCCTACCTCCCTATTATGAGCGATGAAGCTTTAATAGTTGATAAAACTGGAAGTATTTTTTTAGCAGGAAGTTATTTAGTGAAAGCTGCCATTGGCGAAAGTATTGATAATGAAACTTTAGGTGGTGCAACAACCCATTGTGAAGTTTCTGGAGTTACCGATTATAAAGCTAAAGATGATGCTGATGCTCTGGATACTATTAAAAATATTATTGATAAAATTGGCGATTACGATAAGGCTGGCTATAACCGAAATGACTCTAGGAAACCAAAGGAAAACCCAGAAGATATTTATGGTATTCTACCAAAAAGTCGTGCCGATCAATATGATATGTATGAAATTATAAAACGATTGGTTGACAACTCTGAATACGATGAATATAAAGCGGGTTACGGACAAACAATAATTACTTGCTACGCCCGAATTGACGGTTGGGCAGTTGGTATTGTGGCGAATCAACGCAAATTGGTTAAAACTACAGGCTCAAAAACAAAACCTAAAGAAATGCAGTTTGGTGGTGTGATTTATAACGACTCTGCTGATAAAGCGACTCGGTTTATTGCAAATTGTAACCAAAAGAAAATTCCTTTAGTATTTCTTCAAGATGTAACAGGTTTTATGGTAGGTAGCAAATCTGAACATTCTGGAATTATAAAAGATGGTGCTAAAATGGTTAATGCGGTTAGTAATTCTGTAGTACCAAAATTCACGGTTATTATTGGTAATAGCTATGGTGCTGGAAATTATGCCATGTGTGGAAAAGCATATGATCCGAGATTAATTTTCGCGTGGCCAAGTGCAGAGCTTGCTGTAATGAGTGGGAATTCGGCAGCTAAAGTTTTACTTCAAATTGAAAAAGCCTCTCTTGAAAAGCAAGGCGAAAAATTTACTAAAGAAAAAGAAGACGAACTTTATAATAAAATTAAGGAACGTTACGATGATCAAGTTTCACCATATTATGCTGCTGCTAGAATTTGGACAGATGCGATAATTAATCCATTAGACACTAGAACTTGGATTAGTATGGGAATTGAAGCTGCAAACCACGCTCCTATTGAAAAGAAATTTAATCTGGGGGTTTTACAGGTTTAAGAAATAAAAAGAGGCTTTATATAAAAAAGCCTCTTTAAATTAATATTGATTTGGTAGTAATCAGTTATTTTATATGAGTACTAAAAGGAAACATCAACTGAATCCCTTTTTTCTCAGACATTGATTTTATTTCCTTTAAAATATTATAATTTTCCTCGCCCAGTTCCTCTTTTAAAATGGTTTCTTTGGTTTTAGTAATACCAAATTTTTCAAGCATTTTATCAAGATCTTTCTCATAAACAGGAAACTCTCTTACTTGATACTCATTAATTGCAGCTGCTTCAGCCGCATATTTTAAGGCTAAATCTAAACCACCTAACTCATCAACTAAACCATTATTTACGGCATCAATACCTGTCCATACACGGCCTTGTGCAATATTTTCTACTTGTTCTCTGGTTAAATTTCTGCCCTGAGCAACACGAGTAGAAAACAAATGATATATATCTAAAATACCTTCTTTTATAAACTCGCGTTGGGTGTCATTCAAAGGCTCAAAAAAGCTATACGTTACTGCATTTTGATTGGTTACTACTTGCTCCGCATTAATCCCCATGTTATCCGCTAAATCCTTCCCATTTGGCAACATTCCGAACACACCAATACTTCCTGTAATAGTTGTAGGTTCTGCAATAATTCTATCCGCATTACATGCAATGTAATAACCACCAGAGGCAGCTAGATCGCCCATAGACACAATTACAGGTTTTATTAGTTTAGTGAGTTCAATTTCACGCCATATAAGCTCGCTAGCTAAGGCACTTCCGCCTGGCGAGTTAATTCGTAATACCACCGCTTTTATCTTATCATCATTTCTAGCTTTCGTCAAAGATTCATTCATAGTTCCTTGACCAACACTTCCTATATCGCCTTCACCATAAATAATATCGCCTTCAGCATAAATGACGGCTATTTTATTTTTGCTATAATTATTTATTTTTAGTGCTGCATGTTCGGCATAATCAGCAATTGAAATGATGTTTAAATCTTTTTTCACATCAACTCCAAGTGCATATTTCATGCTATTAACATATTCATCATGATATCCAAATTTATCAATTAAATGCGACGACTTTGCTAAGTTTGGATTTCGTGCCAATAAGCTATCGGCAATATTATTTAATCTTTCAACAGATATGTTTCTACTTTCGGAAATGTCTTGTTTCATTTGACCCCAAAGTGAATTTAAATACACAGTAATTTGTTCTCTGTTGTCATCACTCATGGTATTTGCAATAAAAGGTTCAACAGCACTTTTGTACTTTCCTAACCTTATGACTTCCATTTTAAACCCTGTTTTTTCTTGAAAATCTTTAAAATATAAACGCTCTGAAGACAGCCCTTTAAACTCCATAGCGCCTACCGGATTTATAAATATAGTATCCGCAACCGAACTTAGGTAGTAATCTTTTTGCGTATAAATATCAGCATATGCCACAACAAATTTTCCTGATTTTTTGAAATCTAATAACGTGCCGCGTAAGGCTTTGGTTTGAGAAATTCCCGCATCAATAAAATTATTATCAATTGAAATACCTTTTATTTTATTATCGGTAGCGGCATAATTAATAGCATCAATAATATTAAAAAGACCATTTTTTTTATTCTCATTTAAAAAAGGATAATCTGAAAACTCTGTTTTACCTGCGTAATCATTAATAGGGAAATCAAGTTTTAATTCTAAAACTGAATTCGCTTTAACCTTCACCACATCATCTCCGCTAGAACCAAATAAAGCTCCCAATAAAATCAACCCGAAAAAACAAATAATTAAGAATACAAAAATACCTGTAACGGTTGATAAAACACGTTTTATAAAATCCATAAGTAAAAAGTTCAATGTTAAGGTTTGAAAACCTTAGTATATTATTTTAATTTTAAAGCTTCTAAAGTTTTATTTCTATGAATTTTACCTGATTTAGTTTCAATAAATTTAGGGATAAAATAAATTTCTTTAGGTTTTTCGTATTTATCCAAAGCGCTAAAATTGGCTTCGTCAATAACTTTTTTATCACCTTCAATGATTAAGATTAATTTATCTCCTAAAGTATCATCAGGTTTAGAAGCTATAAAAAATTCGCCAGCTATTTTATCTTGAAGTTTACCTTCAATTTGTTCAGGATACAATTTAATTCCACCAGAATTTATAACATTATCATAACGGCCTAGCCATTCAAAACTAGTTTCAGAAACGATCTTTACAATATCATTGGTAATAATTTTATTGTCTGATAATTTAGGCGCATCAATAACCAAACACCCTCTGTCATCTTGCGAAACTTTAATGCCTAATATTGTTGTAAACAATTTTTCATCATTCGATCCTGTAAAATTATTAAGTTTTCTAACCGCAATATGAGAAACCGTCTCTGTCATTCCGTAAGTTTCATAAACTTTAGGTTTTTTATCCTGAATCAATTCAGTAATAGCTTTTGAAACTCTACCACCACCAACAATTACAAATTTTATATTCTCTAAATACTTAGCAAAACTTTTGAGTTGCATTGGTGTAAAAGCTGAAAACGTATAGTCTTTTTCATAATCAATTAAAGGCAATACGGCAGGCTCAACCATATCTAATTCAAGCCCTAAAATAATAGCTCTTACAATCATCATTTTACCAGCAATAAAATTTGATGGCAAACAATGCAATACCTTATCCCCTGGTTTTAATTTAAAAAAATCGCCAGTAGCAATGGCAGAATTTACCATGGCCTGTTTCTTTATTTTAACTTGCTTTGGTCTCCCTGTTGAACCAGATGTTTTAACAATAACATAATTTTTTTCATCTAACCAATCTAATAGAAAGTTTCCAAGTTCATACTGATAAGGTAAACCTTCCTTAATATAACTATAGGCAATTTCCATAAGGTCTTCATACTTGTAACTTAAATTATCTAACTTAAATTTTGCGTGTACATTTTTATAATTTGGTGTCATATCTATTTAATCTAAAATTTTATAATCTTCATTTGGCGGTTCTACAACGTTTCCTAGTAATTTATCTTTCCAATTTGTCCATTTATATTTTTTCGAAAGTATGAAAAGTAAAATTGGAAAAACAACAAAAACGGGAACAAATATTTCTGCTAATGCCATTTCTGATGGATCTGATAAATCTTTTAATATGGAGTGTGTTTGCAAGGCAGTCCAATCTGCAGTTACCAACAATGCTGTAAATAAATTATTAGCTGCATGAAAGCCTAAGGCCAATTCTAATCCATCGTCCATTAAAGTTATTATTCCTAAAAATAGTCCTGTACCAATGTAATAAACCATTATAACTGGACCTAGTTTATCAACTTCTGGGTTTGCAATATGCATTAATCCAAAACCTAGTGACGTTACCAATAAAGGTGCCCATTTATTTTTAAAAAGCACACCCAAACCTTGCATAAGGTATCCTCTAAAAAAATACTCTTCAAAACTAGTTTGCAACGGAATTAAAAAAATGGCAATTACAGCAAGAATTAAAAAAGGTTGAAGTTTAAAATTAAATTGATAATCTTCCGGGCTCAAATAATAATCCACCAACACAAAACTACTTGAAACAATGCCCCATATTATGAATATAAACCAAAACCGTTTCCAATCAATTTTCTTCCTAGCGGTTGTTAAACTTGTTATGGATTGTTTATGTAATAATTTTGAAGTTAAAAACACGCCTAACAACCCAAATGCAAAGGATATTAGCATAAGAAATAGAAATAAATTACTTCCTAAAACAGCACTCATCTCAGGAATACCTGTTGGCATACCTACCGATGAATCTCCTAATATTTTTACTGCTAAAGCAATTACTAAAGGAATCATTCCTATTAATTGCCATGCAAAAAATATAATGACAATTCCTAGTACATAGCGCCATAAATCATGTAAACCTTTATATGCTTGTTGTATGTAATCCATATTAAAAATTAAATTTCCACTCTTTATTTTTTTGGTATCGCAATTTACCATTTTTTACTTGCAATGGGCATTCAAAATTATTAGTAAATAAACTTCCTGTACCAAGACCTTGAGGCAAACTACTTTTTTTTGTGTAAGTATATTGCGCAATTGCATTTAGTCCTACATTACTTTCTAAAGCGCTTGTTATCCACCAGCCAATAGTTTCGTTTTCAGCAAGTGTAATCCATTCATTACTTCCAGAAAAACCTCCAACCAAACTAGGTTTTAAAATGATGTATTGTGGATTTATTATTCGCAGTAATTCCTGTTTTTTATTGACGTCAAAAATGCCAATTAATTCTTCATCTAAAGCTATTGGTAATGGTGTTTTTTCACAAAGTGAAGCCATTTCAGCAATTTGCCCTTGTTTAATAGGCTGCTCGATAGAATGTAAATCGAAATCTGATAATATTTTTATTTTTTCTAACGCTTCGGGAGGATGAAAAGCGCCGTTGGCATCGACTCGTAATTCGATATCTTTTGAAGTAAATTCTTTTCTAATAGATTTTATAAGATTCATTTCTGTTTGAAAATCAATAGCTCCAATTTTCATTTTAATACAACTGAAACCCGCATTTATTTTATCAGAAATTTGTTGCTTCATAAAAGATTCGCTACCCATCCAAATTAAGCCGTTAATTGCAATTGAATCTTCACTTTGTGTAAATTTTGAAGGAAATAATTCAAATGGGGGTTCACTTTCTAAGGATTTGAAGGCGGTTTCTAATCCGAATTGAATACTAGGAAATTCATTTAATTCATTCAATAAAACACTTAAACCTAGGTCAATATTTTCGCAAACCCATTGGAGTTTAGCCTCATAATCAGGCCTGTCATCTATTGATAAACCTCTAAACAATCCACATTCACCAATGCCTTTTTTATTATCAGATTCAATAACAATAAACCAAGTTTCTTTAGTTTTTAAAATGCCTCGAGAAGTGCCGCTAGCTTGTTTAAAATTTAAAACATATTGATTGTAAGTTGCCTTCATAAATTTAGTTAAAAACTATGATGTAAACTTAATTGTATTTGACCCTTTCCCCAAGTTACCGTTTTTTGATTCATCCAACCGAATTGAATTTTCAATTTAGGGTTTAAAACATAACCTAAACCTAAATAAGTTCTATTTCTATCAAATAATTCAACTTCTCTGTTATCCCCAATATCGGTCTGACCATTAATAAAAAGCTCATTATATAAAGCTAAATAATATGTTTTTTCATCAAAAGAAGTATTGTTTAATGGAACATTCAAGAATAAATTATAACGGTAGCGTGTTCTAAAATCTTGATTTTCAACAAAGCGTTGCTCGTACCTAAATCGGTGAGTGAAATGAAGTCGCTTACCAATTTTTTGTGGCATTAAGGCTTCTTGATATATTCTACTTTCTGAACTTGTTGCATTCCCTTGGCCAAATTGACCAGTTGTAATATTTCCGTAACCCAAAGTAAGTAATATATCAGCATTTTTAGGCTTATAGGTTAATCCTGAACGGATTAAAAGCTGCTCCAAATCGCCACCTAGATCCCAGTTTCTATACTGTAAATCACCTTGAATACCAAATTGACTGTTTTTAAATTGGTGCTTAAAAAAATACATATACCACGCACCAGTTTTCGATTCTTCTACTTGCGCAATTAAAGTGTTAGAAATAAAAAATAAGACTAGCAGTAAAAGTATTTTCCTCATGTACCGTGTGTTTTTTATGTTTTATAATTCAATAAATTCTCCAATTTCTAATAACATTAAATCTTTATTTTTTTCGAAGAATTTTCGCTTTGCATCTTCATGATCAATTTCAATATAACCGAAAGTATCATAATGATAACCTAACACCTTATCACATTCAATAAAATCACTTGCTAAAAT
>NZ_JBATHX010000063.1:0-8893 GCF_049667265.1 Algibacter sp.
GCTGGTTCTGCTTTTGAAACATCTGGTTGTGGTGGCTCTGGAATATCTAGCGGTTCTGACTTTACAGGTTTTAACGGCTGCACATTACCTTGACCAACACTTGAATTCCCGAAATTTACAGCAACGCCATACTCTTCAGGCGGATCCATATAAGTGGTACCAACAACAAAAAGCAAAAGCAATATTATAACAGTTATTAAAGCTGTTAATTTTGCCGAATTCCTTTCATGTTTGGTTTCTAGGTATTTCATTTTCTTTATTACGGCTTCACCGCTAAAATCACTTTAAATTTATTTCTATTGGCTATATCCATAACCTTTACAACATTCTCAACAGGTACTGACTTTTCAGCCCTTAACACAATGGTTGGTTTTTCTTCATTAGATAGTGCCGCTAATAATTCATTTTCTAAAACACTTTCTCCAACACGTTTTTGATCAATATAATAGGTTAAATCCTCCTTTATACTCACAGCAACAGATTTTTTATTTTCTGTTTTTCCACTCGCTTTTGGTAACAAAATATCAATAGCATTTGTACTAACCAATGTAGAAGCAATCATAAAAAAGATTAAAAGCAGGAATACAATATCCGTCATAGACGACATATTGAATTCCGGTGTTACTTTATTTCTTCCTCTAAAGTTCATATTATGTAGGTTCGTTTAAATGATCTAAAAACTCTAATGAATTTGCTTCCATTTGATACACTACTTTATCCGTTCTAACTACCAGGTGGTTGTATGCCATATAAGCTACAATACCAACAATTAAACCAGCAACCGTAGTTGTCATAGCTGTATACAAACCACTTGCCAAAACGTCCATTTGAATGGTTCCTCCTGCATTTGCTAATTCGAATATTGCTAATATCATTCCAACTACTGTACCAAGAAATCCTATCATTGGTGCTGCGCCAGAAATAGTTGCTAAAACACTTACATTTTTTTCTAAACCATAAATCTCTAAACGACCAGCATTTTCAAGCGCTGTATTAATATCGGCTAGTGGTTTCCCAATTCTGGAAATCCCTTTACCTATTAATCTTGAAACTGGCGTGTTTTGTTGTGCGCAAAGCATTTGAGCTGAATCTATTTTACCGTTACTAACATGGTCTTTAATTTGGTTCATAAAATTGGCATCCACTTGCGATGCCGCTTTTATGGCAAAAATGCGTTCAAAATAAATATAAATGGCAGCAACGAGTAATAAAAACAGAACAGCAATTATAACTTGCCCTGCAAGACCACCACTACTAATTAATTCAATAATTGAAAGCGATTTTTCAACAGATTCGCTATCCGTTAGTACTTCTGTACCATTTTGTGTGTTTTGTAATATTGTACTTAGCATATAATAATTAATTTATTGCAAATGTATAACGTTTCTTTTTCTATTAAAGTATAATAGCTTCTTTTAAAACAAACTATCTATTATGATGATTTGTTAATCTATTTGAAACGCGTTAGCCTTTGCGTTAGGGATTGAAGTGGAAAGCCCACAGTAACCTCACCATAGCTTGGTTGCGAGGACTTGCAACGAAAAGCCCGACCCTTGTGGTAACGCCCAAATAATTTTTATTTAATGTCTAAAACCAAGTTCTTGTAAACATAAATGCTACTGCACCTACTAAGAATCCGACAAACGCTAACCAAGATATCTTTTTTAAATACCAGAAAAAATCTATTTTCTCCATTCCCATAGCTACAACACCAGCAGCAGAACCAATAATTAACATACTACCTCCTGTTCCTGCAGAATAGGCTATAAAGTGCCATAACTCATTATCTATTGGCTCATGAAACATCCCTAAACTGGCCGCTACTAGGGGCACATTATCAATAACTGCTGAACCTACTCCTAAAAGCAATACTACCAAATCTGAAACACCTTCATGACCACCAGGATGAATTTCGGTACCTAACATGGGCATGGTATCTTGTAATGTACCAGCAAAATTGAATAAAATACCTAATGATTCTAGCGCTGCAACCGCCATTAAAATACCTAAGAAGAATAAAATACTTGGTAATTCTATTTTAGATAATGAATGATGAACTGGACTGTGGTGTGCATGTGCATCACTTTCTTCTGAATGAAATTCAGTCATACTAAATTTTGAGCTACTATAAATTTCAGCAAAAATAGCTACTACACCTAAAGATAACATCATTCCCACATAAGGTGGCAAATGCGTGATTACTTTAAAAATAGGCACAAAAACTATGGCACCTAAACCTAAATAAAGCATGGTACTACTAAATTTTGATTTCTTTTTCTCTACGACCTCTTCCATCTCTAAATCACCCTTAAATGCCGGTAAATATGACGCAATAAACGTTGGCACAGCCATACATAAAAATGATGGTAATAGTAAATACCCCATTAAATGACCTGTGGTTACTTTATTACCAATCCAAAGCATGGTTGTTGTTACATCTCCAATAGGAGACCAAGCACCACCCGCGTTTGCTGCAATAATTATTAAACCAGCATACCAAATACGCACCTCTCTATCCTTAACAATTTTTTGAAGTATAGAAATTAAAACTATCGTGGCAGTAAGGTTGTCAATTATAGCTGATAAAATGAAAGCTAAAATGGCAAAAATCCAAAGTATTTTACTTTTTTTCTTTGTTTTTATAAAATCTTTAATAGTTGAAAAACCATCAAAGTAATCGATAATTTCAACAATTGTCATGGCACCTAAAAGAAAGACTAAAATCTCGGCAGTCTTACCTAAATGATGCAGTAAAGTTTCTTCCATTAAATGCATCTTATCTTCTAAGGCCAAACTACCAAAGTTTTCCATTAGTGCATGGTTTCCGGAATCGAACCATTGCGGGAAGCCATCAATTCCTAATGACACTAATGCCCAACAAATAGCCATCATGACTAATGCCGGAATAAGTTTATCTATTTTAATACTATGCTCTAAAGTGATGGCTAAATAGCCCATAACAAACACTAAAATAATTGCTGCTTCCATAAATTTAATTAGTTAGATAAGTTGTTTAAGTGCAATTTCGAATGCGGTAGCACTAATTCCCGTTTTTGATTTATTTTTATTGTAAACTTTTTCTAATGCTTCTTTAATTGTGTGTGATGTATCATTAAAAATGGCTTCATCCGTCATTTGCACTTTGCGTTCCATAAAATACGCAAAAACTCTTGCCATGCCGCAATTTGAAATAAAATCTGGGATTAAACTTACTTTATAATCCGTATGTTCCATAATAGGCCCAAAGAAAATTTCTTTATCTGCAAATGGCACATTCGCTCCACAAGATATTACTTCTAAACCACTATCAATCATTTCATCTATTTGATGAATGGTAATTAATCGTGATGCAGCACAAGGTGCGAAAATTTCTGTTTTTAAAGCCCATATTTTTTTATTAATTTCTTCAAAAGGGATTAAATTATCAGCTGCTAAGGTATTCCCCCTCTTATGAAGAAAAAAATGATTTATGTCATTAAAAGTAAATCCTTCTTCATTTATTAAACCTCCTCCAATATCAATAATTCCAACAACTTTAGCACCCATTTGCGATAAATAAAATGCTGCGGCAGCTCCAACATTTCCAAAGCCTTGAATAACAGCTCTTTTACCTTTTACCGAACCACCGTAAATATGGTAGTATTGTTTTACAGCTTCGGCAACACCAAAACCAGTAATCATATCTGCTACCGTATATTTTTTAGCAACACTTGGCGAATATATTGGGTTTTCAATAACTTTAATAACGCCTTGACGCAATTGCCCAATTCTATTTATCTTATCGGCTTCTGTAGGTTTAAAATGCCCGTTAAAAACACCTTCCTGTGGATGCCATACACCACTTTCTTCGGTAATGGGAATAACCTCATGAATTTCATCAACATTTAAATCGCCACCTGTACCATAATAACTTTTAAGTAAAGGAGAAACAACGGCGTACCAACGTTCTAAAACGCCTTTTTTTCTTGGATCTTTTGGATCGAAATTAATTCCAGATTTTGCGCCACCAATTGCAGGACCAGAAACCGTAAATTTGATTTCCATTGTTTTTGCTAAAGATAAAACTTCGTTCATATCAAGTCCTTTACGCATTCTAGTTCCGCCACCTGCAGCTCCCCCTCGTAGTGAATTAATAACCACCCAACCTTCGGCTTCGGTTTCAGAATCTTTCCAATTAAAGATTATTTCTGGTTCTTTATTCTCGTATTTTTTTAATAATTCTTTCATTAGTTTTCTAAATTGATTCAATGGTATTGCTTCCTTATAATTTATCCTGTGGAAAGTTTAAGCGAAGCTATAATTGAGTCATATCCAAAAAAGATTTTTAATTATTAAAGTAACAAATATAAAAAACTAAAAACCCATAAAGTTTATTTTTAAGTAATTTTTACTGAAGAAATATTCTTCCTGAACTATGATTTTTTGAAGCTCCGGTAACACTTTTCAAACAATTAACTTCATTTCTAAGTTTTAATATTCCTAAAAATGCAAAAATGAGTGCCTCTTTAAATTCTACTAAATCTTTTGAAGGAATTATAATTTCTGCTTTTATATTCGATTTAATTTTTGAAATTATATAGGCATTATAAGCCCCGCCGCCAGTCACCAAACCTTTTGAATCCTTTTTTAAAACCCGAGCTATTTGATTCGCAATATGATCTGAAAATATCCTTAAAATATCTTTTTCTTTTAGTTTTGAAGATTCTAAAAGCGGAAAAATAGTTTTATTCACCCATTCTAAACCTAATGATTTAGGTGGTTTTTCATTATAATACTCTAAACTGTCTAAAGCATTTCCCAAAGCCGAAAAATACGTTCCTGATTCGGCAATTTTCCCCCTATCATCATAATCAAAACCTAATTGTTTGGCATATTTATTCAATACAATATTTACAGGGCAAATATCATAAGCAATACGTTCATTGTTCAAATCCATCGAAATATTAGCAAAACCACCTAAATTCAAACAAAAATCATATTCAGAAAACAACAATTCATCTCCAATAGGCACTAAAGGCGCACCTTGACCACCTAGTTCCACATCTTGAACTCTAAAATCGCAGACTACTGTTTCTTGTAATAATTCAGCTAAAATTGGCATGTTTCCAATTTGATAAGTCAGTCCGTTTTGGGGTTGATGCCACGCAGTATGACCATGCGAGCAGATCGCATCAATGTTTTCAATATGATGTTTATCTATAAAACTATTAATTACATGGCCTAAATATTCAGTATAATCAGCATCAATAACCTTTAATTCATCCATGGAATTATTGATTAAACCTTTAAGAGTTTCATACCAAAAAGAAGAATATGCGACTGTTTCGGCATTTAATATATTAAAAGTCCAACTTTCATTGAAAAAAAATTTGGCGTGCACTAAATCAATACCATCTAATGATGTTCCAGACATCACACCAACCACATTATATTCATTTTTTATCATAGATAGTAAAAGTAATAATCTTCATTAAATATATAAAAGAATCCGTTGGCTGTAATCAAATCATTATTTTTAAGAATTCACATTAAAAGTTTATATTTGTAAACATTTTTTACCAAAAACAACATTTTAATTACGAAATATGAATTTTAGCCTTTCAGAAGAACATATAATGATTCGTGATGCCGCGCGTGATTTTGCAAAAACAGAATTACTTCCTGGTGTTATTGAACGTGATAACAAACAAGAATTTCCAAAAGAACTCGTTAAAAAAATGGGTGATTTAGGTTTTTTAGGCATCATGGTTGATCCAAAATATGGCGGAAGCGGTATGGATGCGATTTCATATGTTCTAATTATGGAAGAGTTATCAAAAATTGATGCTTCGGCGTCTGTTATTGTTTCTGTAAATAATTCACTAGTGTGTTATGGTTTAGAATCCTATGGCTCAGAAGAACAAAAACAAAAATATTTAACAAAATTAGCCACAGGTGAGTTTGTTGGCGCTTTCTGTTTAAGCGAACCCGAAGCTGGTAGTGATGCTACTTCGCAAAAAACAACTGCTATTGATAAAGGCGACCATTACATTATAAACGGCACAAAAAACTGGATTACAAATGGTGGGCGAGCCGATGTTTATTTGGTAATTGCACAAACCGATAGAGACAAAGGGTCGCACGGTATTAATGCTTTTATTGTTGAAAAAGGCATGAAAGGTTTTGATATTGGACCAAAAGAAGACAAACTTGGAATCCGCGGAAGCGACACCCATACCCTACAATTTAACGATGTTAAAGTGCCAAAAGAAAATAGAATTGGGGCTAATGGTTCAGGATTTCGTTTTGCTATGAAAACGCTTTCTGGAGGTCGCATTGGTATTGCAGCACAAGCCTTAGGTATTGCTTCTGGCGCTTTTGAATTGGCTCTAAAGTACTCGAAAGAACGAAAAGCTTTCGGAACCGAGATTTGCAACCATCAAGCTATTGCTTTCAAATTGGCCGATATGTATACCGATATTGAGGCCGCAAGAATGTTGGTTATGAAAGCCGCTTGGGATAAAGACCAAGGCAACAACTACGATAAATCAAGTGCGGTAGCAAAACTATATGCATCAAAAGTTGCCATGGAACATTCCGTTGAAGCCGTACAAATACACGGCGGAAATGGGTTTGTAAAAGAGTATCATGTAGAGCGCCTTATGCGAGATGCAAAAATAACACAGATTTACGAAGGCACCTCTGAGATTCAAAAAATTGTAATTTCAAGAAGCCTAATTAAAGAATAAAAACTATCTTTAGGTAGTAAAATTCAAAACAACAAAAAACATGACATAGTTTCTCCATAAACTATGCCTACTTTTTTAAAATCGCCAATTAAAATATTTTTATATTCTTTGGCGATTTTTGTTAAGTTCCACAAAACCTTCCGACTTAAAAAAATAGATTTCTATCTTTAGGCAAAAATTATTTATGAGCAAAACATATTACGACCCAGCAGACCTCAGAAAATTTGGTAAAATAACCGAATGGAACGAAGAATTAGGTAACAAATTTTTTGACTATTATGGTAAAGTGTTCGAAGATGGCGCACTTACGGCACGCGAAAAATCGCTCATTGCCTTGGCCGTTGCCCATACCGAGCAATGCCCATATTGCATAGATGCCTATACCAAAGATGGCCTACAACGCGGCGTAACTAAAGAAGAAATGATGGAAGCCATACACGTTGGTGCAGCCATAAAAAGTGGCGCAACCCTTGTACATGGTGTGCAAATGATGAATAAGGTTAACAAGTTAGACGGTTAATATTTGGGCGTTACCACAAGGGTCGGGCTTTACATTACAAGTCCTCGCTATGTCCCGATAATTATCGGGAGCTCGCTGTGGGCTTTCCATTGCAATCCCTAACGCGCAACCTAACTAAAATTTAAGCTTAAAAAGTAAAAAAAATTAATGGCAACAAAGTCACTACATAAACGCGAAAGCGATTTAGCAAATAGCAATAGGCAGTTAGAAATTTTATCGAACGGTATTTTTCAAAACGGCGATTTACCAACCTTTAAAACTAAAATTGCCGAGACCAATCAATTTCCGCTTAAAGCAAAAAAACTTGAAATCCTACAAATAAACGTGGGTTATATGTGCAATCAAGTTTGCGACCATTGTCATGTTGATGCTGGTCCAGACCGCAAAGAAATCATGACCCGCAGCACCATGTTGCAATGCTTGGAAGTCATAAAAAATACAGGTGCACACACTTTAGATTTAACAGGTGGCGCACCAGAAATGAATCCAGATTTCCGTTGGTTTGTTGAAGAAGCGGCTAAAGCAGGCATTAAAGATTTTATTGTCCGTTCCAACTTAACAATCATTAGAGCCAATAAAAAATATTACGATTTACCAGAGTTTTTCAAAAAACATAACGTCCACGTGGTTAGTTCCATGCCACATTGGACACGCGGAAAAACAGACAAACAACGTGGTGACGGTGTTTTCGATAAATCCATAAAAGCCTTGCAAGAATTAAATGCCATAGGATACGGCATGCCAGGAAGCAATCTGAAATTAGATTTAGTTTACAATCCATCGGGTGCTTTTTTACCAGGCAACCAAGCAGCCATGGAAAAAGATTTCAAAAAGGCATTACTTGACGATTTTAATATTCAATTTCATAATTTATTTGCCATAACTAATTTACCAATTTCGCGGTTTTTAGATTATCTAATAGCTTCAGAAAATTATGAAGATTATATGTATTCTCTTGTGGAAGCATACAATCCTTCAGCTGTTGAAAATGTAATGTGTACCAATACAATTTCTATAAGTTGGGATGGTTATTTATTTGATTGCGATTTTAATCAAATGCTCGAATTACCAGTAAATAGTAAAGTTAGACACATTTCAGAATACAACGAAGATTTATTAGAAGGCCGCAATATTGTTATTTCTCAACATTGCTATGGTTGTACAGCTGGAGCTGGAAGCAGTTGCCAAGGAAGTGTAGCTTAAAAAATATCAAATGAAAAAAATTATTTTATTCATATTCATAGGGGTTTCAATCTCTGGGTTTTCGCAAAAAAAGCTTTCAAAATTATTGAAACAACATAATACTGAGCAAATTCCATACATTTCAGTTAGCGCTTTACAAAACGAAAAAGACAATGTTATTCTACTCGATTCAAGAGAAGAAAAAGAATATAAAACGAGTCATCTTGAAAATGCCATTTGCGTGGGTTATGATTCATTTAATTTTGAATATATACAACCTAAATTACAAAACAAAAACGCAAAAATTGTCGTGTATTGCTCTTTAGGTATTCGTTCCGAAGATGTAGCGGAAAAACTTAAAAAAGCAGGATACACCAATGTTTACAATTTATATGGTGGTATTTTTGAATGGAAAAATAACCATTTAGAAGTTTTAAATAATCAAGAAAAACCAACCGACTCT
>NZ_JBATHX010000064.1:0-9439 GCF_049667265.1 Algibacter sp.
ACAATAAAGGAAATATAGTTTGAAGTAAAATTTCTAATCTTGTCTTCGATAGAAGAATCATCGTTTAATACAGCATTTAATTGTGGTGCTAGTAATGAAAACGCATTTTTGAAAACTGCTTCAAACAACAATTGTTTACTTCTATAATAATAGTGGAGCATGGCTTTGTTTATTCCTGCCTTATCTGCAATTTCTTGCATACGCGCCCCATCCATTCCTTTAGATTGAAATACGTTTTTAGCAGCATCTAATATCTGTTCTTCGGTAGTTTCGTCTTTTGTTTTTTTCATTTCAACTATATGGTTTAACCAAATGGTTAACAAATTTACAAAAAATAATCAAACATGATACTGTTTGATTATTTTTTAACTTTTGAATAACATATAATACTCATTATCGGTTCATTTTGCTATAAATCATTTTCGCAAATACAAGACCCAAAACGCCACCTAAAGCAGAAACGAACAAATTAATTATTAGTCTTAATCCATCAAACTCCCCATCTTTCATTATGTGCCATGGGTCAAAACCTAATCGTCCAAAAGTTTTGATTAATAAAATGCTTCCAAAAACACCAATTAAAGTATTCCCCTTAAAACCAAAAGTGTATTTCCTATTAAAATAGCCAAACAAATTGGCTCCAACAATTCCAATAAGAATACTGATTAATGAAATTAAAGTCCCTGTCATAATAGTATCGTTATACTAATGTCCATAATCCATCTTATCTATTTTTCCAGCCATTAGTCTTTTTTGAACAATGAAATAAACAATGAGAAGAATAAAACCAATAATACCCCAAGTTAAGGCGACTGATAATCCATATTCTGATGCAGCAGTATTGTAAATGGTTAAATGCTCATGCGTATCATTTACAGAAGGTAATATTACTGGGAATAATGATGCTAGAGATGATGTAATTCCACCTACAATTATTAAGGTTGACAAGGCAAACGCATGACTGTCTTTTTTGATTTTCTTAATAAAAAACATGCCAATCAACCCTGTTAAATAAATAAGCGGAAACACTAATAAATAGGGTTTTTCATTAAAATTATCTAAAGCATAAGGATTTACTTTTTGCCAAACTAATAAAGAAAAAATGGTAAGAATAGTAAGCGCAATATTTAACTTGAAAATAATTCCTTTTAGCTTCCCATTTATGGTTGAATTGGTTTTTAAAATTATCCAATTAGCTCCATGAATTGCTAAAGTTACAACCGAAATTAATCCTATAATAATTGTAAACCAGTCTATAACTCCAGGATGTTCAGCAAGTGGACTAAAACTACTATCCCATAAGGGTAAGAAAAAATAATGACCTTCATGAACCGAAATTCCATTATTAACACCACCTAAATTTACACCTCTAACGATATTGCCTAAAGCGATACCAAAAAATAAGGCTAGTAATATGCTAGAAACTCCAAAGGATTTGTCCCAAATATCTTTCCACATTTGATACTTAAATTGACCTCTAAATTCCAATCCAATTGCTCTAAAAACAATGAGCCATAAAACAATAATTAATGGTAAATAGAAACCACTAAAAACAGAAGCGTAAAACGTTGGAAAAGCCATAAAAAGCATCCCTCCAGCTGCAACCAACCATACCTCGTTAGAATCCCAAAATAGCCCCGCAGATTTTGTTATAACTTCTTTATCTTTTTCCTTTTTAGCAAAAAACAAATGAATGATTCCTGCACCAAAATCATAACCATCTAAAATAAAAAATATTGTTAGAACAATTCCTATTGCTATGTACCAAAATATTTCCATAATTAATGTGTTTTAGGTGTTGGTCCTTCGTTAATAGTTTTACCTACTAAGACTAAAAACAATAAACCTAGTAGCATATATAAGGCAACAAAACCCAATAATGTAAATAATGTATTACCAGAAGAAACTGTAGGTGAAATACCATCACTTGTTTTTAATAAACCGTAAACTAAATATGGTTGTCTCCCTATTTCTGCCGTGTACCATCCTGTAATGTTTGCTATATAAGGAAACGGAACTAAAAACATAATAGTCCATAGTAAAGGCTTTATATTATATAGTTTTTTTTGCCATAAAAAGAAAAGTGCTAAAGCCATCACGCCAATAAATATTGTACCTAAACCAACCATAATATGGTAGGAGTAATAAAGTGCAGGAATATTATCTGGTAATTCTTCTTTTTTAAACTGATCCATTCCCGGAATTTGTTTATCCCATTCTTGATAGGTTAAAAAGCTTAATATATTAGGAACAGCTATTTTATTATCTAACTTTTTTTCAATCATATTAGGTTGTCCAATAAGGACAATTTCGGCTCCAGCTTCTTCTGTTTCAAAAATACCTTCCATAGCCGCAAAGGTTCCTGGTTGGTGTTTTGCAACGTTTTTAGCGTTCCAATCTCCTGTTGGAAAAGCTACTAACACACTAGATATTAATCCGAATACCACGCCAGTTTTTAAAAATAATCTTCCATATTCAGAATGTTTATCTCTTAAAATATAAAAAGCACCTATACTTGACACCACAAATGCTGAAGTAACAACAGATGCGAATTGATTATGTAAAAAAGCAGGCAGAAGCCAAGGATTAGTAAATAGAGCTGAAAAATTTTCTAATACATATTTACCATTGTCTAAAATCTCGTAACCTACAGGATGCTGCATCCAAGCATTGGTCGCCAAAATAAACCAACCACTTGCCCAAGAGCCTAAAAACACTAAAAAGCCAGTTAGGAAATGTAGTTTTTGTCCCATTAATTTTTCACCAAAAATGAATAGCGCTAAAAATGAGGATTCTAAAAAGAAAGAGAACATGCCTTCCATTGCCAAGGTCTGTCCAATAATTCCGCCTGTTAGCTCAGAAAACTTTGCCCAATTGGTACCAAATTGAAATTCCATTGGAATTCCAGTCACAACACCCATTGTAAAATTAACAGCAAAGATTTTCATGAAAAACTTTGCAGCGTTGTTATATTTTTCGATGTTATTTTTTAAATATTTCCATTTGAAATAGACTATCATTAGCGATAATCCCATGGTTAATTGCGGAAATATGTAGTGAAATGTGATAGTGAAAGCAAATTGCAATCTATCGTAAAAGAGCATGTCTTCCATTACTTGATTTTATGTTTTTCAAAAATATAACCTTTCAATTGATTGATAAGTAACTTTTATCACAAAAAAAAGAGCCTCAAATCAGAGGCTCCTAAATCATTTTATAGACTAAGATTTCAATATTTCTTTCAATACTAAATCTTTATTTAACTTTTTCGTACAGAAGAACCAATCTTTACAATCTAATTCTTCAGTAGAAGTCATTCTTTCTTCTGCTACGCCACAAGATCCGGCAGGAGATATAATGACATCGTCGCCAGGATTCCAATCTGCTGGAGTTGCTACATTAAATTTATCAGACGTTTGCATGGCAATGAGCGCTCTATATAATTCATCAAAATTACGACCTAAACTTAAAGGATAATAAATAAGGGCGCGAACAATTCCTTTTGGGTCCACAAAAAAGACAGCTCTTACAGCTTGAGTTTTACTTTCTCCTGGCTGAATCATGCCGTATTTTTTGGCAACTTCCATTGAGATATCTTCAATTAAAGGGAATTTAACTTCGATGTTTTTCATTCCGTTAAATTCAATTTTATCCTTAATGGTTCTTAACCAAGCAATATGACTGTATAAACCATCAATTGATAAACCAATAAGACTACAGTTTGCTTTTTCAAATTTTTCTTCTAAATGAGCAAACGTCATAAATTCGGAAGTGCATACAGGTGTAAAATCCGCTGGATGACTAAATAATATAGACCATTTTCCGGTATAATCAGAAGGGTAATTAATTTCTCCTTGTGTAGTTACGGCTTTAAATTCTGGTGCTTTATCACCAATTCTTGGCATTGTAAATACTTGTTCTTCTTTTATAATTTCATTTGTATTCATGATAACTAGGTATTAATTAAATATATAACAAATGTAGTGTGTAATAATATTTTACTATGTAACATGAGTTACTACTCCTAGGTTTTTTTATTGTGAACTTTGAAAATTGAATTCAAAAAAACAAAGAGAGCTTTCAAATAAATATCATCATTTTTTATGATAAAAGTCATTACTAAGTTTTACCAGTTTTTTTATATTTGAAGCATGAAAATAAGCAAATACATTGTTGCGTTACTACTAATGGTATTGATTGTATTCAATAGCATAAAATCTTCGGTAACGTTTGCTTATTTTGAAATTGATCCAGTCGGTTTTATAGAAAATCTTTGTGAGAATACTGATAAACCTGAGTTGCAATGTGATGGTAAATGTCAATTAAAAAAAGTGGCTCAATCACAAGATAAAAAACAGAATACGCCTGAAAGTATTTTAGACTTCAAAGAACTCATATTATTTTCAAGTATTTACGAATCTATAGTGTTTCATCACAAAGAATCATTTAAAAAAGAGAATCCAACAATCTATCAAAATCTATATTCATTTAACAGAATAAATGATTGTTTTCACCCACCTCAAGTGTAGTTTTTATTCAATTACGGGTAGTTTTTTCTACCACTAGCAATTAAATAAAATATAAAAATACTATACATGAAAACAATATATAGTGTGCTATTTTGCGCGCTTATTACTGCTATGTCTTTTGGTCAAGAACATAACGAAACTAAAAAAGACACCACAAAACAAAAGATTAATATACTAGATGAAGTTTTAATTACTGGAAATATTAAACAAGATCCAGTACTAACTATTGTTTCTAATAATTACGAGGAAGATATTGTGCAACCTAAAAATGTTGCTGATTTGTTTAATAACATCAATGGATTTTCTGTAATTAAAAGAGGGAATTATGCCATCGATCCTTCGTTTAGAGCCGCTCAATATGAACAATTAAATATTCAGTATGACGGAGGAACCAAAGCTATGCATGCATGTCCGAACCGAATGGATCCTATTACTACGCATATTATTCCTGAAGAAATTTCAAAAATTGAAATTATAAAAGGTCCGTATACCGTTAGATATGGAGCAACTTTTGGTGGAATTGTAAACTTGGTAACTCAAAAACCAGATTATGAAGATTATGGTTTACACGGAAAAGTATCTGCTGGGTATGAAAGCAATGGAAACTCTATAGTAAACTTGGCGCAGTTACAATACATTCAAGAAAAATATGATATTGTTGCAAATGCTGGCTATAGAGATTTTGGTAATTATGAAGATGGTGATGGTATAGAAATTCCCTCCTCATTTAAAAGTACAGATTACGGAATTAAATTAGGTTACAACTTCTCAGACAACCAGCGTTTACAAGCACATTGGAGACAATCTTTTGGTCGTGACGTTTTGCATGCAGCTTTGCCAATGGATACAGAATATGATAATAGTAGCATTTTGTCGTTAGATTATAAATTAGATAATATTGGTACAATTGCTAAATCATTAACTGCAAAAGCTTATTACAGTTATGTTGATCATTTAATGACAAATGATAACAGACCCTCTTTTATGATGATGGAAGCAGCATCTGCAGTTGATGCAACAACCATTGGAGGGAAATTAGAATTAAACTGGAAACCACTAGAAAAGTTAAATATTTTTTCAGGTTTAGATGCTATGCATGTTGCTAGAGATGGCGGCAGAACGAGATTGGTGAAAATAATGAATGGCAATCTGTTGCCAATGCCTATGACATTTAACGATAAGGTTTGGCAAGATTCATACATTACAGATTTAGGTATATTTACTGAAGCAAAATATAGTATAAGTCCAAAAACGATATTTAATGCTGGTATTAGATATGATAATGTGACCTCAGACATACAAGATCCTGAAGCTGATTTTGCTGCCATGTATGACTTAGAAAAACGTACAGAACATAATATTAGCGGAACGGTTTCTATTAAAAATAGAGTTGCTGATAATTTTACATTAGAAGCTGCTTATGGTCGTGGTGTGAGGTCTGCTAATATGATTGAGCGATTTATTAATCACTTTACTGTTGGTCAAGATCCTTACGAATATATTGGAAACCCAAATTTAAAAGCAGAAGTTAATAATCAATTTGAAATTGGATTTAAGGGAACCGAACCTTTAAAAAAAGGTTTTAATAGTTTTAAGTATGAAACTTCTTTTTATTATTCGTTTTTTGAAAACTATATTGTTGGAATTGTTGATCCAACCATAATGAGGAAATTTAATCCTACGACAGACCCTACAAGTGTGAAAGTGTTTCAAAATATAGACGAAGCTTACAAAACGGGTTTTGAAGCTATGGCACAAATAGATTTTTTAAACGATTATTATTTTACAACAGAAGTAGCGTATGTGTATGCTAAAAACAAAGATTTAAATGAGTCTTTACCTTTAACGCCTCCCTTTAATACGAAGTTAAGATTAGGATTTCAGAAAGAAAAATTTTGGGGAAATGTGCAATACAATGTTGTGTCAAAACAAGATAATATTTCAGCTAGTTTTGGCGAAACGGAAACTGATGGTTACCAAACACTCGATGTTCGATTTGGCGTAAAACCAATTAAGAATATTACTTTAGGTGTTGCTGTTATTAATGCTTTTGACGAAGCTTACAATAGTCATTTAAACTTCTCATTTACTAATCAAGCAGATTTTGGACGCACTCCAATAACAGAACCAGGACGAAATTTCTCGGCCTTTTTACAGTATAAATTTTAAATAATAAAAAAAAAGGAGCACATAATTAATGCGCTCCTTTTTTTATTATTATAGTAATTGATTATTCTTCTTTAGGTTTATCATTTTTTCTATCTCCACTAACCATAAATTTCACTAAAATACCTATTAAAGCTAAACAGACTAATCCAAAAATGGCAATCATTATTACGCCATTACTCCAATTATATAATGCAATGTTTTGAGTTATCATAAATAATTTTTTTGTCGTTTTTCTAAAGGATAAAAATATTAATTGTAAATTTCACTAAACATGATATTTGTCAGGATAGGTTAATAATTAACTATAAGTTCCAATGTTTAAAATATCAAATAGGGTTTTTAACATTAAAGTTTTAGGAATTTGAATTATCATATTTAAAAAATTTGCTCATACCAGAAATGATTATTTATCAAAAGTAATACTCCAAATCCCTCTAACTTCATTTATATCATATCCTACCGCTTTATCCTTTGGGTAGAGGGCAGTTAATTTTGTTAATGTTCCTTGTTCAATTGCTTTATTAGTGGTGCCATGGCATTGTAAACACATATTGTTTGTGGTAATAGGGTAATAAACGTGCACTTTTTCACCCAATTCTTTTACAATGGGATTTGGTTCTTCGTTTTTTGAAATAACCTTTTTAAATGTTTCAATATACGCTAACTCCTCAGAATTTGCTTGATTGTTTGGGTTTCGTGGTTTGTCGGATACACGTTTTATTTTTGCGTTATGAACTACAGACATGCTATCTGTTAAAGGGTATGCTTTTTCATTACAAAACGCTAATGCTTCAAGGGTTCCCTTTTTCTGAATGGTTCCTAATAAATTTTTACCTAAAACAGCTTTTGTAGCTAAGGCATATTTCAGCCCGCGTTCGCCATATGGTAAATCTTGAAATTGGATTTGAGATTGTTGTTTTCTATAACCATTTCCATTACCTTTTCCCATGCCTTTTCCCATGCCTTGCCCATTGCGATTTCCTTTTTGTTGATTAAAGTGATCTTCAAACCATTCTGGTTGCTCAATATCAAAATCATACATATAATCTGCTATTTCATTGATGGTTTCCTCTGGGTAAGGTGTTTTTGGCATAACGCCAAAGCGGCTAACTGCACCAAACATTTTGGCATCACCTTCGTTTGGGTTTTTTATCCAAGCTTGCATGGCAGAAATAAATTCTTCTTTGGTGGTATCATCATTAATATAATGTTTTTTTATGGCTATCATTGGTGGAGCTATTCTGTCATCCTCTGTAGCAGAAGGGCTGTGGCAAACATAACAATTGGTTTCCATGAGCTTTTTTCCTGGATGATTATTGGCTTTTAATTGTTTTTCGAATGCTGTATATTCTTTGTTTTTAGCGTTATTACAGCTAAAAATTAAAATGGAACCTAGTAATAACAAAGCAAATTTTCTCATCATGACATTAATTTTATATTATAAAATTAATTGAAAACACACAATAGTATTGTAACATTGGTTACTTACCTGTTTAATTACTTGGTTGAAAAAAATAAAAATAATTTGATTAATAAGAAAGAAATATTTTGGTAGTGTTTTAATAAAAAATGTATATTTGCACCCACAAAAAAGGCCTCGTGGCGCAACTGAATAGCGCACTTGATTACGGCTCAAGAGGTTACTGGTTTGAATCCAGTCGAGGTCACGAATAAATAAAAAATCCAAACGTTAAATCAAGCTTGCTTGAATTTATAAGTTTGGATTTTTTATTTTCAAAGCGGAGCTTTGTCTGGATATGCAATCCAATTATTTCGTTAAATCAAGCTTGTTTAAATTTATAAGTTTGGATTTTTTGTTTTCAAAGCGGAACTTTGTCTGGATATCTATTCTTGTTGAGATGAGCGTATTAAAAAAGACTTTCAATTAATTGAAAGCCTTTTTTAATTAATTTTTAAATTCTTATTGAATGCATTTCAATTTATCCATAAAGAATTCTTTATATTCTATAAAATTTATTTCCTTATAGCCTTCTGTTCCACGAATTATAATAGATTTTATTGGAGATTTTTTCAAAATTTCAATTTGGTTAATTGATAAACTCGCTTTAAAAAGGAACGTGTCACCACATTCAATATCCCAAGAGTGATAAAAGGCGATAGTTCTATTGTCCTCTAAAGTTACTTTTACAGTCGACCTTTGGTTAGGAAGATATGAAGCACACCCTAAATCGCCTTTATAATTAAAAAAGACATTTTCTTTCCTGCCTTGTTTATATAGTTCTACGGTTAAGTTGTTTCCTAAACTATAAGGTTCGGTTCTAATGGTGGTGATATTATAAAATTTGTCATATTCGTTAATTTGATAATGACATGAATCTCTAAATTTCATCCTTTCAAGAAGTGCTTTTTTTCTTTTATCTTCTTCTGAATTAGAATTTGTATTAATTGTTTCTTGCGCCGTTGCCCTATTATTTCTAATTGATTCTAATTCTTTTCGTTCTTGATCAATAATTCTAGATATAGAATCATTTTTTCTTCTTAATTCCATTAATTGTTTTGATTCTTGCTCTCTAACTTTTACAATAGAATCGTAACGTCTTTTTTCAATAAGTAATTTTTGTTGCTCCTTTTGGGTTTCACTAATTGTATTTTGATTTTTAATTTTTGCCAAGGCATCTTGTTGTGCTTTTGCGTTGATAACTGAATCGTTCCTTTTTCTTAAATTTTCTAGTTCTCTTTCTTTGGCTACTTTAATTTTGGCCTCTTTTTCTGCCATAACT
>NZ_JBATHX010000065.1:0-33676 GCF_049667265.1 Algibacter sp.
ATGTGAATTGCTATTCGGGAGGAACAGAAGCAACGGCCATGTTTCCAAAAGTTGGCGAAACGTTAAATAACCAAGGCTTTAAAATCATAAAACTTTCCGAAGAAGAAAACCCCGTTTATAGTATTAAATTTTCAAAAAACGAACCCAGTATTATTGCATTTTCAAAACAGTTTAGTGATGAATTTAATCCAGCTTCGGAGTTTGCAGCAATAATGACTTGCTCTTCGGCCGATTCGGGTTGCCCTTTTGTATTAGGAAGTGATAAGCGTATTCCAATAACTTATGAAGACCCAAAAGCGTCTGATGGAACGCCACAACAAACAGAAACTTATTTTAATAGAAGTTTGCAAATTGCAACCGAAATGAAATATGTGTTTTCTAGTTTAGGGTAAACGTTATATAAAAAAACACCCTAAAATCTACTCTAGGAGACCACTCTCTTAGTTGAATAGGACGATTGTCCCCTTGAGAGGACTTTAGGTGTGAAATATAATAATTGCATCGCTTAAAACTGTCATGAATACGTATGTTTTAAAAATCTAAAAGTTCTTTTGCGTTAGGCCTGCCTGCCGGCAGGCAGGCGCCCAAATTAAAAGTTTAGCAATGCAGATGTGTCATTTAATCACCGTTGTTTTCAGAAAGTTTACGTTCCAATTCGGCTTGAAACTCTTCCATTACTGGTTTTACAGTACTTTCGGGTAGGTCGGCAATGCGAATATACATTAAGCCATCAACCGAGTTATTAAATAATGGATCCACGTTAAAGGCGACTAAGCGCGCATTTTGTTTAATATATTTTTTAAGCAATACGGGTAGGCGCAATGCTCCCGGTTCTATTTCATCTATAAATTTATCAAACTTGTTTAAATCGGCTTCGGCCTCGTCAAAAACAAAATCTTTGTCGGCATCTTTCAGTTTTACCTTAAATTCCTTTTTTGGATGCACGTATTGCGCAATATATGGGTCGTAGTAATGCGATTTCATAAACTCAACCATTAATGATTTTGAGAAGTTTGAAAACTGATTACTGATACTTACACCGCCAATTAAAAATTTGTGTTCTGGGTAGCGCAGCGTGGTATGCACAATGCCTTTCCAAAGTAAAAATAAAGGCATAGGCCTTTGCTGGTATTCCTTAATTATAAAAGCACGACCCATTTCTATGGACTGGCTCATCATTTTATAAAGTTCGGGTTCAAACCTAAATAAATCTTGTAAATAAAAACCATTAATACCGAATTGTTCGAAAATTTTTGAACCTAATCCCATACGGTAAGCACCAGCAAGCACTTTCTTTTCGTTATCCCACAAAAACATATGGTGATAGTAATTATCAAAAGTATCTAAATCAATAGCTTCATTTGTGCCTTCTCCAACCTCTCTAAAAGTAATTTCTCTTAAACGTCCTATTTCTTGAAGTATATTGGGCATTTTTTCCGCTTGGGCCAAAAAAACTTCATAATTTTTACTTTCTAAAAGTCTAGAATCATTTTGTCTGAGGGCATCAACTTCAGCAATCATTAACGTATTATCAACAGGCGTTACAATGTTTTTTGGTGCTTTAGGCACTTTTAATGTTGATGAAATGTTATCTAATATATTGGATTTGTCCTCGAATGCATTGGAGAGCATATAGGTTTTCCGACGTAAAAATTCTGAAAAATCTTCAAGACTTTCATGTTCCTTTTGGTCATTCACTGAAATTGGTTTCCCGATTCTAACCTTTATAGTGCGTCTTTTTTGAGATAATACTTCCGATGGTAATTTAGCTGTTCGGAAGGTGTCACTAATTTTAGAAAGCTTATAAAATAATTTACTGTTTTTTGCATGAAAATAAATAGGAACTACGGGAACTTCAGCTTTTTTAACCAATTTCATTGCCGCTTCTTCCCATGGCCTATCAACAACTAATTTTCCATCGCGGTAGGTAGATACTTCCCCAGCAGGGAAAACACCTAACGGATGCCCCGCTCTTAAATGAAGTAGGGAATTTTTAAATCCAGCAATACTAGATTTCACATCTTTCCGGTCTTCAAAAGGGTTTACAGGCATAATGTATGGCACTAATGGTTCTATTCTATGAAGTAAAAAATTAGCAATTATTTTAAAATCTTTGCGCTGTTCGACCATTAATTTTAAAAGTAAAATCCCGTCTATTCCGCCAAGTGGATGATTGGATACCGTTATATAGGCACCATCTTTTGGCAAGCGTTTTAAATCCTCCTCTGGAATTTCGAATTTTATTTGAAACTCTTCTAAAATACTATCTAGGAACTCAACATCCTTAAGGTGCTTATTTCTAAGGTAAAACTTGTTTATTGTAGATATTTTTAGAACTTTCATTAAAACCCAACCTATAAAAGTGCCTATAAACCCATATTTGTCTAGCTGTATGGCTTTGGCAACTTCTTTGGCGGTTACTAACCCTGTATCTTGTGGTTTGGTCATGCGTGTAAATGTACTAAATTGTTTATTTAGTAACTATTTGAACGGTTTCTTGTGTTAATTGTTTCAATAGTATGGTTTTACCAGTTTCAATTTGGTCTATTGACGTTTTATTATAATGCCGAATGGTATATAGTGATACATTCTCGTTGCAAGTTACTTTAAATTTTGCTTTTAAGTGCTGTAAAAGTTTTTCAAGATTGTTATAAATATTATCAACACAAACTGAAAAACTTATTGCTGAATTTTGAATAACATCTACTTTCATTTTGTATTGATGTAAAAGATTGAATATGTCACTAATATTTTCTTCTACAATATATGAGAAATCTAAAGATGATAGGGATATTAAAACTTGGTTTTTCTTTACTATAAAACAAGGAATTAAAGGCTCTAAAGTGGTGTTTTTTCCTATCTGAGTTCCTGCAGCTTCTGGATTTAAAAAGGATTTAACGTACAAAGGGATCTCCTTACCTTGCAGAGGTTGTAATGTTTTTGGGTGAATTACGGAAGCGCCATAAAATGCCAACTCAATAGCCTCGCGGTACGATATTTTATTTAAAAGCTGGGCATTTTCAAAGTAACGAGGATCTGCATTTAAAATCCCAGGAACATCTTTCCAAATCGTTACGCTATTTGCATTTAAACAATAGGCATAAATGGCGGCCGTGTAATCGCTACCCTCTCTACCTAGCGTGGTGGAAAAATTATTTGAATCGCTACCTAAAAAACCTTGGGTAATATTTAAATAGGACGTATTAAAATTTGATGCTATTAGCTGTTGTGTTTCTTTCCAATTAACGTTGGCTCTTCTGTGATAATTATCTGTTTTAATTTGAGTTCTAACATCAATCCAGTTATTTTTTAATCCAATTGAATTTAAATATTCGCTGATTATAGTGGTTGACACAAGTTCTCCGAAACCTATAGTTTGGTCGTAAACAAAATTATAATCTGGAGATTTGTTAGTTTTTAAAAAGCTATTTAACTCATCAAATAAATCATTTACTTTTTTAAAAGCTGTATGATTTACGTTGTCAAACAAGTCTAATAAAATTTCGTTGTGATATTTTTTTACTTCTTGTAATGAGCTTTGAAGTTCTGCTTTGTTTTCAAAATAGTTTTTTAAAACCAACTCCAGAGCATTGGTGGTTTTTCCCATGGCGGAAACAACAATAAGGGTGTTTTTAGAGCCCAATTTTTTTAAAACTGATGCTAAATTTTTTACACCGTTTGCGTCTTTTATTGAGGCACCACCAAACTTAAATACTTGCATTATAAATTTGCTACGTAGTTATTAATACCTGTTTCGTCTAGCCAAACAACATCCCAATCGCGTAATACTTTTGCACCTTTTCTCTCATAAAAAGTAATGGCTTTATCGTTCCAATCAATTACTTCCCAATTTATACGTTTAACCCCTAATTGGTGGCCGTGTGTTACCACCTTATCGAGCAGGGCTGTGCCTAATCCTGTGCCTCGCATGGCTTTACTAACAATTAAATCTTCAAGATGAATTATTTTTCCTTTCCAGGTAGAGTAGCGATTGTAAATAAGAGCAATGCCTTCAATTTTAGAATTTACTTCAGCAACAAAACAATGAAATGCTGGATGGGCGCCAAAACCATCGTTTTGTAATTCTTCAACCGTTACTTCAACAGCGTCTGGCTCTTTTTCAAAAATAGCAAGTTCATTGATTAAATGAAGCACTCTTGGCATATCATTTTTTTTTGCGCTCCTAATTGTGAATTCCATAGTTATCGGTTAATATGTCAAATATAACTCAAAGTTGAGTATTTAATGGAATTAATGTTTCACGAAAACGATGTAGTTTGTTAAAATTTATAGATATTTGTGGGAAACAAAACCAATATTTATGTCTCAAAAAATGCAAACCTTAGGAGAATTCATTATTGAAAACCAAGCGTCATTTCAATATTCTTCGGGAGAATTATCAAGTCTTATAAATTCAATCCGATTAGCGGCTAAAGTGGTGAATCATGAGGTTAATAAAGCAGGACTAGTAGATATTATTGGAAAGGCTGGAGATACAAATATACAAGGTGAAGACCAGCAAAAACTGGACGTTTATGCGAATGAAAAATTTATCCAAACCCTTACAAATAGAAATATTGTTTGCGGTATTGCTAGTGAAGAAGAAGATGATTTTATAAGCATTAATAGTCAAGATGAAAATCATCAAAACAAATATATTGTGCTTATTGACCCGTTAGATGGCTCTTCAAACATTGATGTAAATGTTTCAGTTGGTACTATTTTTTCTATTTATAGACGTGTTACACCTGTAGGAACACCTGTTAAACTTAAGGATTTTTTACAAAAAGGAAGTGAGCAAGTGGCTGCAGGTTATGTGGTTTATGGAACATCAACTATGTTAGTTTATACTACTGGTGATGGTGTTAATGGGTTTACTTTAAATCCAGCAATAGGGTCATTTTATTTGTCGCATCCTAATATGGAATTCCCTGTAGATGGGAGTATTTACTCGGTAAATGAAGGTAATTATTTTGACTTTCCTTTAGGGATTAAAAATTACATTAAATATTGCCAAAAGGAAGAGGATGACCGACCTTATACTTCTAGATATATTGGCTCGTTAGTTTCCGATTTTCATAGAAATATGATAAAAGGTGGCATTTATATGTATCCACAAGGTTCTAAAAACCCTAATGGAAAATTACGTTTATTATATGAATGTAACCCAATGGCATATTTAGCAGAACAAGCTAATGGACTAGCTAGTGATGGATTTACAAGAATTATGGATATTGAACCTACAGAATTACACCAGCGTGTGCCATTTATATGTGGTAGTAAAAATATGGTGGAAAAGGCACAGGAGTTTATGCGTAATGCCTAATAATTTTAGTAAATAAATAAAAAAAAGCGAACTGAAAAGTTCGCTTTTTTTTTTCAAAATTATACCTTAGACTACATCGCAACTAGATCGCCAGAATCATCTTTAGTTGGTAAATTTGATTTACCCATTAAATATAAATCTACTTGTCTTGCAGCTTCTCTACCTTCAGAAATAGCCCAAACAATTAATGATTGTCCACGGCGCATATCACCTGCTGTAAAGATGTTTGGAATGTTTGTTTGATATTTTCCATAATCAGCTTTGTAATTAGAACGCGCATCGGTTGTAATACCTAATTTATCAGCAATAGTGCTTTCAGGGCCTGTAAAACCTAGTGCTAATAAAGCTAAATCACACGGCCAAGTTTTTTCAGTACCTTCAATTTCTATTAATTGGGGACGTTGACCCGGAACCATTTTCCACTCTACATTTACCGTTTTTAAAGCTGTTAATTTACCATTTTTATCTTTTACGAATTCTTTAGTATTGATTAGCCAGTTACGCTCAACACCTTCCTTATGTGAAGATGAAGTTTTTAACTGTAATGGCCAAAAAGGCCAAGGCGTAGTTGGTGAACGGTGTCCTGGTGGTTTTGGCATGATTTCAAAATTAACAACCGATTTTGCACCATGACGGTTTGAGGTTCCTATACAATCTGAACCGGTATCACCACCACCAATTACAATAACATTTTTATCGGTAGCCATTACTTGATTTTCTACCTTTTTACCAAAAAGGACTTTAGTTTGTTGCGTTAAGAAATCCATAGCTTGTACCACACCATCAGCATCAATGCCCGTAGTTGGTAAGCTTCTTCTCACTGTAGCACCTCCACAAAGCACCACCGAATCAAAGGCTTTTAAATCTTTAACATCGTAATTAACACCAACGTTTACATTCGTTTTAAACACAATACCTTCAGCTTCAAGAATTTTAATACGACGGTCTATAATTCCTTTTTCCATTTTGAAATTAGGAATTCCGTAGCGAAGTAATCCACCAACTTCATCGTCGCGTTCAAAAACAGTTACTATATGTCCAGCTCTATTTAATTGTTGAGCAGCTGCTAAACCAGCAGGCCCAGAACCAACAACAGCAATAGTTTTTCCTGTTCTTGTTTTTGGTGGTTGAGGTTTAATCCAACCTTCTTTAAAGGCACGCTCAACAATGTTTTTTTCAATATTTTCGATAGATACAGGATCTTCAATAATACCTAATACACATGATTGCTCACATGGTGCAGGACATAAACGACCTGTAAATTCAGGAAAGTTATTTGTTGAATGCAAGATCCAAGAGGCTTTTTGCCACTCGCCTTGATGAACCATATGGTTAAAATCAGGAATTAAATTACCTAACGGGCAACCACTATGGCAAAACGGAATTCCGCAATCCATACAACGAGACCCTTGTTTGGTTATTTCTGCCTCACTCAATGGCACAGTAAATTCTTTATAATCTTTTACACGATCCTTAACAGGTGTATAAGTTTCATCTTGTCTTTCAAATTCTTTAAATCCAGTTACTTTTCCCATGACACTATGCTGTTGTTAATTCTTCTACCATTGGTTCTTCAGTTTCTAAACGTTTTAAAGCACGTTTGTATTCAGTTGGCATCACTCTTACAAATTTACCAAGACTTGTATCCCAATCTGCTAATAATCTCTTAGCAAGAATACTATCTGTATAAAGTGCGTGTTTCTCAATAGTTTGTTTTAAATCGTTTGCATCTTCACTTGTAATATCTTCAAACTCTATAGTTTCGGTATTACATAATCCGTTTATAAATTTGTTTTCAGGGTCGTAAACATAAGCAATACCACCACTCATACCTGCAGCAAAGTTTCTTCCAGTTTTACCTAGAACAATTACCTTTCCGCCAGTCATATACTCACAACAATGATCTCCAACACCTTCAACAACAGTTGTTGCTCCAGAGTTTCTTACTGCAAAACGTTCACCTGCAATACCGTTAATGTAAGCTTCACCAGCTACGGCGCCGAATAGACAAACATTACCAATTATAATATTGTTTTCAGCTATAAAATCTGCTTTAGCCGGTTTTTTAACAATTAGTTTAGCTCCAGATAAACCTTTCCCTAAATAATCATTTGTATTTCCTTCTAAAATGAATGATAAACCATGTGCTCCAAAAGCTCCAAAACTTTGTCCTGCAGACCCTGTAAAGTTAATATTCAAGGTGTCTTCAGGTAAGCCTAAATGACCGTAAACTTTAGAAATCTCGTTACTAACAATGGCACCAACAGTACGGTCTATATTGTTTATTGGATAATTTAAAGTCATTTTTTCTTTACGATATAAGGCTCTGTGAGAATCTTTTAATATGGTAAAGTCTAAAACTTCATCTAAGTTATGATCTTGACCTTCTGTATTTCTAACTATAAGTTCTCTATAAGCAGCCGGCCTGTGCAATATGCTAGATAAATCTAGCCCTTTAGCTTTATAATGTGTAATCGCTTTATTTGCGTTTATTTTATGTGTTTGCCCCACCATTTCCGCCAGCGTTCTAAACCCTAACTGTGCCATGATACCTCTTAATTCTTCCGCTATATAGAAGAAGAAATTTATAACGTGCTCTGGTGTACCTTTAAAGTTTTTACGTAACTCCTTATCTTGAGTTGCAATACCTACAGGACATGTATTTAAGTGACACTTACGCATCATAATACAACCTGAAGCTACTAATGGAGCGGTTGCGAAGCCAAATTCTTCAGCACCTAATAAGGCTGCTATGGCTACATCTCGACCAGTTTTTAACTGACCATCACACTCTACTACAATTCTACTTCTTAAGTTATTTAAAACTAAGGTTTGTTGTGCTTCAGCTAATCCAAGTTCCCATGGTAGACCTGCATGTTTTAGTGATGTAAGAGGAGAAGCTCCTGTTCCACCATCATAACCTGAAATTAATACCACATCTGCTTTTGCTTTTGCAACACCAGCAGCAATAGTACCAACACCAACTTCTGAAACTAATTTAACATTAATTCGAGCTTCGCGATTGGCATTTTTTAAATCGAAAATTAATTGTGCTAAATCTTCAATGGAATAAATATCGTGATGCGGCGGTGGTGAAATCAGCCCTACAAAAGGAGTTGAATTACGTACTGCAGCAATCCATGGATATACTTTTTCGCCAGGTAATTGCCCGCCTTCCCCAGGTTTAGCACCTTGCGCCATTTTTATTTGAATTTCTTGAGCATTTGTTAAGTAATGCGAAGTCACTCCAAAACGACCGGATGCTACTTGTTTAATAGCTGAATTTCGGCTATCGCCATTAACGTCTTTTTGAAAACGTTTTCTGTCTTCTCCACCTTCACCAGAATTAGATTTTCCTCCAATTCTATTCATTGCAATAGCTAAATTTTCATGAGCTTCACGAGAAATAGACCCATAAGACATGGCTCCAGTTTTAAACTTTTTAACAATCTCCGTCCAAGGTTCTACTTCATCTATAGGAATAGGATCTAAGTTGTCAAACTCAAATAAACCACGGATAGTCATTAAGTTTTCAGCTTGCTCATTTATGGCTTTTGCATAAACGTCATAACTAGCTTGATCGCTTAATCTAACAGCCTGTTGCAGTTTTGAAACTGTTGTTGGGTTGAATAAGTGGCGCTCACCATTACGTCTCCACCTGTAATCGCCTCCAATGTTTAATCCTAAATTTTTATCAATTGAATTGTCTGGATAGGCTTGTTTATAACGTTGGTCAATTTCTTTTTCAATTTCATATAATCCAATACCTTCAATTCTAGAAGCTGTATATGGGAAATATTTTTCAACAAATGGAGAATTGAAACCAACAATTTCGAATATTTGAGAACCTCTGTACGAATGTAATGTAGAGATTCCAATTTTGTTCATTATTTTTAAAATTCCTTTCCCGATAGCTTTATTGAAATTATCAACAGCTTTTTGTTCATCCATACCAGTAATGAAGCCTTCTTTAACTTGCATTCTGATAATTTCGTTAACCATATAAGGGTTTATGGCACTAGCACCGTAACCAAATAAGGTTGCAAAATGATGTGGCTCACGAGGTTCTGCCGATTCTATAATAATATCGAAAAACGAACGCTTACGTAAACGATTCAGTTGATGATTTACATAAGAACATGCTAACAAAGCAGGAATTGGTGCTAAATCTTTGTTTACACCTCTATCTGAAAGAATAATGATATTTGTTTTTCTGACTAATGCTTTTTCAATTTGAATGATAATATCATCTAAACCATTTTCTAAACCATTCATACCCTCGATTTTTGGGTATAACATTTGAATAGTTTCTGTCTTAAATCCTTCAACTGAAATATCTCTGATTTTTTCTAAATCGCCATTAGAAATTACAGGATTCTGAATTTTTAGCTTCCTACATTGTCTTTCAGTTATGCTGAATATGTTTCTGTCTTTTCCAAGATTTAAGCTAATATCGGTTACTATTTCTTCACGAATTCCATCTAATGGTGGATTGGTTACTTGAGCAAATAGTTGCTTAAAGTAGTTTGAAATTAATTGTGGTCTGTCAGATAAAACAGCTAAAGGCGTATCAATACCCATTGATCCTAATGCTTCTTTTCCAACAATAGCCATTGGTGTGATAACCTCTTGGATATCTTCGAAGGTATAATTGAATAAACGTTGACGCGTTTTAACGTCAATCGTTTCTATCGGACAGGTTTCACTTGTATAAGGAATGTCTTTTAAATGTAATCTTGTTTTATCAAGCCATTCTTGATATGGTCTTTCTGAAACAATTTTACTTTTTATTTCTTCATCGTTTATAATGCGACCTTCGTTCATATCTACCAAGAACATTTTTCCTGGTTCTAATCTACCATGTTCTTTAACATCTTCTGGAGCAACTTCAACCACGCCAATTTCAGATGACATAATTATTTTACCACTTTTGGTAACGGTATATCTTGAAGGTCTTAAACCGTTTCTATCCAATAATGCTCCAATATAATCGCCATCTGTAAAAGGTACTGAGGCTGGACCATCCCAAGGTTCCATAATACTGGCATTATACTCATAAAACGCTTTACGTTCTTTAGACATCGTAGCGTGTTTTTCCCATGCTTCGGGAATCATCATCATCATGATTTCTGGTAACGAACGCCCTGTATGTGTTAGTAATTCAACCACCATATCCATAGATGCTGAATCTGATTTTCCTGGTAAAATTATTGGGAATAATTTTTCTATTTGCGGTCCGAAAACATCACTTTTCATGATTTCTTCACGAACACGCATTCTGCTTACGTTTCCACGAAGGGTGTTAATTTCACCATTCTGACACATATGACGGAAAGGTTGTGCCAATTCCCACGTTGGCATGGTATTGGTTGAGAAACGTTGGTGTACTAAGGCCAAACGAGTCACTAAATCTATTTGTTGTAAGTCGGTATAATATGGTCCAATATCTTCAGGCATTATAATACCTTTATATATTAAGGTTGTTGCTGATAAACTTGGAACATAAAAATAACCACTTTCAGAAATTTTAGAATTCCTAATGGTATGTTCCGTTATTTTTCGAGCAGCATATAATTTAGCCTTAAAAGTAGCTTCATCAATTGTTTCAGTTTTTCCAATAAATATTTGCTCAATGTTAGGTTCAGATGCTAAAGCAATTTGCCCAAGTTGAGAAGAATCAACGGGCACTTTTCGCCATCCTAATATTGAAAGACCTTGTGCTTCTACTTCTTTTTCAAAAGTTTTTTTACAAAAATCAAATTGGTTAATCACTTTTGGTAGGAATACCATACCAACAGCATATTCTCTTTGTTCTGGAATTTCAAAATCACAAACACGTTTAAAATAGTCATGAGGGATATCAATTAATAACCCAGCGCCATCACCAGTTTTTCCATCGGCACTCACACCACCACGGTGTTCCAATTTCACAAGAATTTCTAAGGCATCATGAATGATTTGATTTGTTTTCTCTCCTTTAAGGTTACAAATAAAACCTGCGCCGCAGTTCTCGTGTTCAAATTCTGGTAAATAAAGTCCTTGCTTCTTAATCATAGTCAACAATAAATTAATTTAAAAACTTGAGTTGAAAGGTAAAGATACGTGCTAAGATTTGAATTACAATAGGTGCATTTCATTATTTCGATTTTAGAAGCCAATAGGATATAAAAATAATTATATGTCAATATTACACCACTTTTTTAATAAATATCCAAACTATAAAATTTGTTAATATATAGGTATATCTGAATTAATGGTAATGATTCTTTTGAAAAACGAAAATTATGTTATAAATAACTGGAAAAAACTGACAATACCACAACTTGTCTTGTTGTTAATAATTCAAAATTCTAATAGTTTTAATTAATACCCTTAAAAAAATAGGGTAAAAAATGAAATTTCAATAAAAATTAACCAAATACCCCTATTTTTTATGGGGGTTAGAAGTTTTTCACATAGTTTAGCCCCGTTCTTAAGGAATTTTAGACCTAAAAAACATTTAACTTAAAAAAAACTAATCAATGTTTAGGTCTAAGAAAATAATCAACTTAAAATGAAAACAATTATGAAAAAATTATTTACACTTTCAATGCTTTTTGTAGCAACAGCGTTATTTGCACAAGAAGAAGCAACAGAAAAAAAACTTTCAATTAGTGGTAGTGTTGATGCTTATTATAGAACTACATTTAACGATGCTGGTTTAGCAACTACAGATCCGGGAACTGCTTTTGCAGGCCAAACAGGTTTTGCGGTTGGTATGGGTAACATTATTGCGAGCTATGAAAGCGGTAAAGTAGGTGCTGTATTAGATTTAGTTACTGGGCCAAGAGGTGCAGGTGCTACTTTTAGCAACGATATTATTGACGGTATTGTAAATCAAGCATATGCTTACTGGAATGTTTCAGAAGGTACTACTATAACTATGGGACGTTTTAATACGTTTTTAGGGTATGAAGTTATTGCTCCAGCAGCAAACTTTAACTATAGTACTTCTTATTTATTTTCAAGCGGACCATTCTCACATGTTGGTATTAAAGCTGATTTTACTTTGTCAGATGACATGAGCTTAATGTTAGGCGTTATGAACCCATGGGATACTAATGATATTTCAGGAACTGGTGAATATGCACTTGGGGGGCAATTAGGTTACAAAGGGCAATTCCTTAATTTATACTATGATAGTGGTAAAAACGGTGGTTTAGGTTTTGAGATAGATTATACTGGTGGATTTGATCTTTCAGATGACTTCTTCATGGGAATAAATGCAGCGTATAATACAAATGATGCCACTAAAGATGGTTTCTACGGTGTTGCACTTTACCCACAATTAGCAACTTCTGATAATTTTTCAATTGGTTTAAGAGGGGAATTATTTCAACCAACTTTTGATGGAAAAACAGATGGGATCGAGGCTATTACGGCTTTTACATTAACAGGTAGTGCTACTATTGAAAATAACTTAATCATTAAGCCAGAAATTAGATTAGATAGCTCTAAAGGAAGATTTGCTGATGCTGATGGCGCAGCTTCTGATAGCTTGATGGCTTTTACACTTGCTACAATCTTCTCGTTCTAACGAGAAAAAAATATAAAAAGAGAATAAAGGCAAGTTCTCTAATCTAGAGAACTTGCCTTTATTTATTTAACTAACCCTAAAAATTATTTATTATGTCTATATTAAACATGCCCCTTATAATGATGCAAGATACTGCCGCAATTGAAGGTGATATGGGAATGATGTGGATGCTTCTTTCAGGTATCTTAGTATTCTTCATGCAAGCAGGATTCTTCTTAGTAGAGTCTGGAATGACAGATTCAAAAAACGCTGTAAATATAGCGATGAAAAACTTCCTTGATATCGCAGTAGGTTCATTAGCCTTCTGGTTTATAGGATACTCTTTAATGTATGGTGCTGATATGGGTGGAGGTTTCTTCCACTGGGGTGGCTTTACATTCTCTCAAGGTGCAGCCGATTTATTCTTTCAAACGGTTTTTGCCGCTACTGCCGCAACTATTGTTTCTGGGGCTATTGCTGGTAGAACAAAATATACAACGTATGCCATTTTTAGTATTCTACTAACAGCATTCATTTATCCAATCGCTGGTGGTTGGGAATGGAATGGTGGTTGGTTAAACAATACTGACGGAATAATGCCTGCTGAATTTATCGATTTTGCTGGATCTTCAATTGTTCACTCTGTTGGTGGATGGGCTGCACTTGTTGCCGCTTGGATGGTAGGTCCTAGAATAGGTAAATTCCTTGACGGTAAACCAATAGAAATGCACGGTCATAACCAAATGTATGCTACTTTAGGTGTATTTATCCTTTGGTTAGGATGGTTTGGTTTTAATGGAGGTTCTCAATTAGCTTGGGGTGGCGATGATGCTACTGCTGCTGCTCAAGTAGTACTGGTAACAAACTTAGCTGCTTCTGCAGGTGCTTTAGGTGCTTTATTACTTACTTGGTTTAAAAATGGAAAACCAAACTTAAGTATGACTTTAAATGGTGCACTTGCTGGTTTAGTAAGTATTACTGCTGGTTGTGGAAACATGAGCGAAGGTGGTGCTGTTTTGGCAGGATTAATTGGAGGTCTATTAGTAGTCTTCGCAATTGGTTTTGTAGAAAAAACATTAAAAATTGATGATGCTGTAGGTGCTATTTCAGTACACGGTATTTGTGGTGCTTGGGGAACTTTAGTAATAGGTCTTTGGGGTATCGATGGTGATGCTGGTATTGGTCTTTTTAATGGTGGAGGTGCTGCACAGTTAGGAGCTCAAGCTATTGGGGTTGTAGCTTATGCTGTATGGGCCATAGGTTTATCGTTTATTTTTCTATATATCATGAAAAAGACGGTTGGTCTAAGAGTTACTGAAGCAGAAGAAATTGCTGGTCTTGACTGGACAGAACATGGTTCTATTGCTTACCCTGGTAAGAGACAAAGAGAAATTGAAGAGTAATCTTTATTATAAATGAATTTAATATCTAAAAGATACCTTATTAATAAGGTGTCTTTTAGACTTTAACATAAGAAGGAATAATTACGTATGAATAGTTTGGCTATTAAAAATTAAATTTTTCCTATTTTAACAAACTAAACAAATATAAGATAATGAATTATGAAAAAAATTGAAGCAATCATTAGAAAATCTAAATTTAGCGCCGTAAAAGAAGCGTTGCATCAAGTAGATGTAAACTTCTTCTCTTATTGGGATGTAACAGGTTTAGGTAACGAAAAAGAAGGTCATGTTTACAGAGGTGTAAGTTATAGTACTAGCGATATTCAAAGAAGATATTTATCAATAGTAGTGAATGACGATTTTGAACAAGTAACTTTAGAAGCCTTGTTGAAATCTGCTGCAACAGGAGAAGTTGGAGATGGTAAAATTTTCGTATCAGACATTACAGAGGCTTATAGAATAAGAACTGGAGAAAAAGGAGGTCACACTTTAAAGAAAATATCAAAATAAAATAACATAATATGGACGCAATATTTACAGCTAACAATGTATGGATGATGATCTGTACAGCACTCGTTTTCTTCATGCACACAGGTTTTGCATTTTTAGAAATTGGGTTAACAAGACAAAAAAATACAATAAACATTTTATTTAAAAATATTTTTATAATCACGGTTGGGTTATTACTTTATTATGTAGCAGGATTTAATTTGATGTACCCAGGTTTTGCAGAAGATTCTTCAGGAATTTTTGGTTTTGCAGGATTTGGTATTGCACCACCTGAAAACGGAATGACTCCTGATTATGCTGATGGTGGTTATACATGGTGGACAGATTTCTTATTTCAAGGGATGTTTGCTGCAACAGCTGCAACTATTGTTTCAGGAGCCGTTGCTGAGCGTATGAAAATTGGTGCATTTATGATTTTTACAGTTATTTATGTAGGTTTAGTTTATCCAATTGCCGGATCATGGAAATGGGGTGGTGGATTCTTAGACCAAATGGGATTCTATGATTTTGCTGGTTCTACTTTAGTGCACTCTGTAGGAGGATGGGCTGCTTTAGTTGCGGTTTATTTATTAGGTTCAAGAATTGGTAAATTTAAAAACGGAAAGGCTCAGGCAATTCCGGGTCATAGTATACCGTTAGCAACTGCTGGTGTTTTAATTCTTTGGTTAGGATGGTTTGGATTTAACGGTGGTTCTGTTCTTTCTGCTGATCCAGAATTAACATCATTAACTTTAGTTACAACATGTTTAGCTGCTGCTTCAGGTGGTGTGATTGCTATGGTAGTGTCATTTCTAAAATATAAAAATTTAGATTTAACTATGTTCTTAAATGGTATTTTAGGTGGTTTAGTAGGTATTACTGCCGGTGCAGATGTTATGACTCCAGAAAGTGCTATCATTATTGGTGGTATTGCAGGTGCTCTTATTGTATTTGCAGTTGCCTTTATAGATGCTATTAAATTAGATGATCCAGTTGGAGCAATAGCAGTACACTTAATATGCGGTATTTGGGGAACTTTAGCAGTTGGAATATTTTCAACTAACCCAGAGCATTCATTCTTAATACAATTATTGGGAGTTGCATGTTATGCAGGATTTTGTATAGTAACATCGTTCATTATCATTTTCACACTTAAGAAAACGATAGGAATAAGAGTTTCTGAAAAAGAAGAATTAGAAGGATTAGATGCACATGAACATGGAATGGATGCTTATCCAGATTTCAGGTTGAATGAGCACTAAGATTTAGTACTTAGTTTAGTTAGTTTGATAAAAGGATGTCTTACAATTAGTATGGCATCCTTTTTTTTTGTTTTAAAATCATTTTTAATGAGATAGCTTAATTTGTTGCCAATATTTTTTACTTTTATATAAATTATTAATAATCTTATTATCATGAAAAAAATAGAAGCCATTATTCGGAAGTCCAAGTTTACCGTAGTTAAGGAAGCGCTTCATGACGTTGGAGTAAATTTTTTCTCCTATTGGGATGTTACAGGATTAGGAAACGAAAAGGAAGGCCATGTTTATAGAGGCATTTCATATAGTACAAGTGATATTCAACGTAGGTACCTTTCAATCGTTGTAAATGACGATTTTGAAGCTGCTACGATAAAAGCTATTTTGAGTTCTGCTGCAACTGGAAATGTTGGTGATGGAAAAATTTTCGTTTCAGATATCAATGAAAGCTATAGAATAAGAACTGGCGAAAAAGGAGGCGATACTTTAAATTAGTACGATACAGATATATCAGAATTAGAATTACGAAAATAGAATACAAGGTATAGACCTGTAAACAATTAACGGATTGCCTAAGTTGTTTTTATTCTTATTTGAAAAGCACTTCTATTTCGATTTTTAACAAAAAAATTCCTTTCTTTTTAAAGAAAGGAATTTTTTTTGATTCCTGATTTCAATAACTATTGAAGTAAAAGGAGTATTTTTAAAACTTTGTGTCTTGACACCTTTGCCCTAAAAATCTAAGCTGAGTTTCTACTAGCATTAATATTTCCGAATAAAGAACGTGTTACAATTTTCTCGTAAATCAACCTGTCTGGATCATCAGCAGCAACACCAGCTTTGTCTAACTCTTGAAGCTTTTTAAGAGCGAATTGTTGTATGGTTAGTAAAGGTAATACAATTGATTCTCTAACTTCAATTGAAGCTTTACCCGAAGGCTCATTTTCCATAAGCGATTTAAAGCCTGTAAGTTTTAAAAGTAATCTTTTTGTTGTTAAATATTCATCGTGTATAATATTCCAAAAACCACCAAATTCTTCATCTGAAGACATGTATTTTGTTAAATCAAAGAATGATTTTGTTAAAGACATCATACTGTTTTCTAATAGTGTTCTGAAAAATTTAGAGTTTTTATAAAGTTCTTCAACTTTTTCAAATTCACCTTGGTCTTCAAACTTTTTAAGTGCTGTTCCAACGCCATAAAAACCTGGAACGTTTTGTTTTAATTGACTCCAAGATCCAACAAAAGGGATGGCTCTTAAGTCTGAAAACACTAATTTATCTGAGTTTCCTCTTTTTGAGGGTCTACTTCCAATATTTGTTTTAGCATAGAATTTTAAAGTACTCATGCGTTCCAAATATGGAATAAACATAGGGTGACTTTTAAAATTTTTGTAAGTTTCATAACTTGTTTCAGCCAAATCAGTCATTACTTTTCTATCCGTATCAGATAAAATGTTTTTGTTCCCATCAATTCTATTTTTAATACCAGAACTAATAAGTTGTTCTAGGTTGAATTGTGCAGAATCTAACGTACCAAAATTAGAACTAATAGTTTGTCCTTGAATAGTTAATTGAACTTCTTTGTCTTCAATGGTTGGTCCTAATGATGAGTAAAATTGATGTGTTTTTCCTCCGCCACGTGCCGGTGGTCCGCCACGACCATCAAAGAATATTGCGGTAACATCGTATTTTCTAGACATTTCTGTGAGCAATTCTTTGGCTTTATAAATTCCCCAGTTAGCCATTAAATAACCACCATCTTTTGTACCGTCTGAGAAGCCAAGCATAATATGTTGTTTGCTTCCTCTAGCTCTTAAATGCGCCATGTATTCTGGATTAGTATAAAGTTGCTCCATTACGCCTGGTGCATTTTCTAAATCAGGAATAGTTTCAAATAGTGGCGCCACATCAACGGTAAGTTCGTCTTTAAAAACAACCATTTTTAGCATCGCAAATAATTGCATAACATTAAGTGCCGTCTGGTTGTTACTGATTATATATCGGTTTGCCCCGCGCTCTCCATTGCTTTTTTGAATATCTTTAATAATGGCAATGGTTTTTAAAGTGTTTCTAACCATTTCATCTTCAAAATCCTCTAAATCTGGAATATCATCAGTTGCTTTAGATAATATATCAATTTGTTCACCTTCTGATAAATCATGATAATTTTTAGGGAATGAAGACTTGCCAGTTGCTATTAAACTATCAATAACAGTAGTAAATACGCTATGGTGAATTCTACTATCCTGACGAATATCTAAGGACGCAAAACTATAACCAAAAATATGAACACGATTAATTAGATTGTTAAGTTCACTTACATATAATGATTGATGTTCGTGAACTATAATATCTCTAATACTAAGTAATTCTCTAATAAGTTCTCTTGAAGACATTATGTCTTCATCTCCAACATTTTGATTCGTACTATAGTTATAAAAAATAGTTTCTAAATTTATAATACGCTCTTCAACTCCTCTAAAGGTTAATTTTTTCCTTAAATCCTTTAAGTCTTCGTAGTATTTTTTATGAATAGATTGTTTTAATTTTTTGGCAACCTTTAATGTGGTATCTGGTTTAACAAATGGGTTTCCATCTCGGTCTCCACCTGGCCAGAATCCAATATTTATAATTTCGTTATGTTTTTTTCCATCATCATAAATACTTGTTTGAATATAATTATAGATGGAACCAAATGTCTTATAAAATACATTTTCTAAATACCATATTAAACTTATAGCCTCGTCATAAGGTGTTGGTTTATGGTGTTTAAAGAAAGGTGTTTTTCCTAACTGTCCAAATAAATTATTAATTTCAGACAGGTCATTTTCTTTTATGGCTTTTGTTAGGTTAGTTATAATACCTAAAACAGATCCAGGATAAAACTGTGTTGGATGGGCTGTTAAAACAATACGAACTTTAAATTCGTCAAGATATTTTTGTAATGCTTCAAGGTTACCTTCAGATGAAGCCGTTCCTTTTAAATTTCTAAGTGTACCAACGCCTTCCATATTATTTACAATTGGAAAAGCCGCATCCTCAACGGCGTCAAACAAAACTACCTGACGCTCAATGTATTGAATAAATCTGAACAGTAAATTTATTTGACTTTGATTATTTCTACGTGCTTGATATTTTTTGAAGAAGGATTCAACAATCATCGTTGGATTATCACCTTGTTTAAACCCTTTTTCACATGTTTCATGAAACAAAGGCAATAAAACACCTGTTTTTGTTACGGCGTCAAAAGGTAATGTCATAAATATACTATTGTATATCTGATATTTAGATAAAACACTTTGGTTGAATCTTGTTAATTTTGGCTCTACGGACATAATTTAGCTTTATGGGAAATTTAGTGATAAAAATACTAAAGGTTTGCTGAACCACATAGATGATTTAAAGTTTTGTCAATTATTATTGTTTCCTGAATTCTTATTATGAATAATTAAAAAAAACAAGGCATAACCCTGAATCTTTTTATTTTAATTGACACTAATTAGGCCTTTTATAATGTGCTATAACCTTATCATGATTTATAAGGTTGGTTTTAAAGCATGATATATGTCATATTCCTTTATTAATTACCATTTTATCTTTGCTGATTAATTATTTAAAATAATTATGATGAAAGCACATTCATTTCATATACCTGTAATGGGAATAGGTTTCACTATAGATTCGCCTTTAAAAGTAGCACAATACGGTATGGATTCCGTAATTTCCTTAGTTGATGATATTTTACTAGAGAAATTAAGAAAAATGTACAGCGAAAAATTTAAAGTTCCTTATAGCGAGATTACAGATAAGATAGAGGATTTTAGAGCAAAAAGAATTACTGCATATTTAAATTTGATTAGTGATTTGGCAGAGGAGAAATTTGAATCTTTAAAAAATGTTACATCCGATAAAAGCGATGAATTTCTGGCATATATCAATATGCTTCCTAATAATTCTAAAATAAAAGAAGAATTTAGAAAGTTAACATTAAAAGACTTTAATTTTTCTGAAATTAGAAAGTGGGCTGCCAAAAACATAACAATGGGTAGTATTGATGTTAACATCATGACCAAAGTTGATAAAGACAATTATAAAAATAAAGAAAAATTACCAGTAGAATATAATGATGCGCATGCTGCCTTAAGAGGTTTTGCTAATAGCAAATTATATTCTTCGGTGGTGCTTTCGGCAGGAATGAACCCGAGATTGTTTAATTACATGGGTCAATTTGAAGATTTTTTCCCAGATGAAAAGGGAACCTTTAAAAAACGCATTATTTTAAAAGTAAGTGATTATAGATCGGCATTAATTCAAGGTAAATTCCTAGCAAAAAAAGGCCTGTGGGTTTCAGAATATAGAATTGAATCCGGACTTAATTGTGGAGGACATGCCTTTGCTACAGATGGTTATCTTTTAGGACCCGTTTTGGCTGAGTTTAAAGAAAAACGGAATGAGTTAAGTGATACTATAAAAGAGGTGTTAAACCAAGAACTTATAGCTCAAAACCGTACTATTCCAAAAGACGGATTGTCGTTTGAAATTTCAGCTCAAGGTGGTGTGGGTACTGAAGAAGAACACAACTTTTTATTAAATCACTACCATTTAGATTCTATTGGTTGGGGCAGCCCTTTTTTATTAGTTCCGGAGGCTACAACGGTTGATGAAAACACATTAAAAAAATTGGCAACAGCTAAAGAAGATGATTTATATTTAAGTGATATTTCTCCTTTAGGCGTGCCGTTTAATAATCTTAGAGACAATACAAAGGATGCTGAAAAAGAAACCTTAATAGATAAAGGTAGACCAGGAAGTTCTTGCCCTAAAAAGTTTGTGGCACTAAATAAAGAGTTTAAAGAAACTGGAATTTGTACGGCATCTAGAGAATATCAGCATTTAAAAATAAAAGCATTAGATAGTCAGGAACTTGCCCCTGAAATATATAAAAAGGAACTCGACAAAATAACAGTAAAATCATGTACTTGTGTTGGTTTGGGTACTTCAGCATTATTAGCTTATGATTTAGATACTAGGGTTGAAGGCAAAGGCGTATCAATATGTCCAGGGCCAAATATGGCGTATTATGATAAAATAATGAGTCTTGAAAATATTACTGACCATATTTATGGAAGGGCTAATATGATTTCAAGAAATGACCGTCCCAACCTGTTTATTAAAGAGCTTTATATTTATATTGATTATTTAAAAAATAAGTTGGTAGATGCCAAAATATCGATGAATAAAAAAGAAGAAAAATACTTAATAACCTTTACTAAAAACTTAAACGAAGGTGTGTTGTATTATAAATCATTGTTTAGCGAATTAAAAACCAAGTTTCAAGATGTTAAGGTGAATGTTTTAAATGAATTAAATGAAAGCGAAAAAGCATTAAAGTTAATTGCTATTGAAATAGAAAATTTGTCGATACATAATAATGTTAAGCCTATTTTAAATTAGAGTTTATATATTACTTTTGTTTTTTTAACAATATTTGAACTCTAATTAATAATAATGGATTTAGTAAAAGAAATTAATCGTCTTAAAAAAGAAAAGAACGCTATAATTTTAGCACATTATTATCAAGTAGGAGAAATACAAGATATAGCCGATTATGTTGGTGATAGTTTAGGCTTGTCTCAAAAAGCGGCAGAAACAGATGCAGATATGATTGTGTTTGCTGGTGTGCATTTTATGGCAGAAACTGCTAAAATTTTAAGCCCTGACAAAACAGTCGTATTGCCAGATTTAAATGCAGGATGTTCGTTAGCAGATTCTTGTCCTCCAGATGCTTTCGAGAAATTCACAAAAGCACACCCAAACCATGTGGTGATTACATATGTGAATTGTTCGGCTGAAATTAAAGCCTTGAGCGATATTGTTTGTACCTCTTCGAATGCCTTAAAAATTGTAAACTCTATTCCAAAAGAAACCCCAATTATATTTGCTCCAGATAGAAATTTAGGGCAATATATTATAAATGAAACAGGTAGAGATATGCTACTTTGGGATGGAAGCTGTATTGTTCACGAAGCATTTTCTATGGATAAGCTTATTGAGCTTCACAAAAAATATCCTGATTATAAAATTATTGCACATCCAGAATCTGAAACACATATTTTAAATACGGCAACGTATATTGGGTCTACTTCAGGGATGATAAATTATGTAAAAGCGCATCAAGACCAAAAGTTTATTGTGGCTACCGAAGCTGGTATTTTACATAAAATGAAACAAGAAATGCCAAATACAGAATTGGTTCCAGCTCCAGCTAAAGAAGATAATACTTGTGCGTGTAGTGAATGTCATTTTATGAAAATGAATACCCTTCAAAAACTATACGATTGCATGCTTAATGAGTCGCCACAAATAGAGGTGAATCCAGATATTATTGAACGCGCATTGTTGCCAATAGCACGTATGTTGGAATTATCTAAATAATACTATGAATACAGATTATTTGGTAATAGGTTCGGGTATTGCGGGTTTAACATTTTCAGTAAAAATGGCTGAAAAATTTCCAGACCGAAAAGTTGTTGTTGTAACTAAAGCAAACGAAGACGAATCTAACACCAAATATGCACAAGGTGGTGTTGCTATTGTATCTAACAAACAAGAAGACTCCTTTAAAAAACATATAAAAGACACTTTAATTGCTGGCGATGGGCTTTGCGATGAAGATGTTGTTAAAATGGTGGTTAAAGAAGGTCCAGACCGTTTCGAAGAATTATTGCTTTGGGGTGCTAATTTTGATGTTAATGATATTGGCGAATTTGATTTAGGAAAGGAAGGTGGGCATTCGGAATACCGTATAATACATCATAAAGATATTACGGGTTATGAAATTGAAAGAGCTTTATTGACTAAAGCACATCAATTAGAGAATATTTCTATTTTACCACATCATTTTGCCATCGATTTAATTACGAATCATCAAATAAAAGACAATGTTTCTAATAAATTAACTTGCTATGGTGCCTATGTTTTAGATCAGTTATCAGGAGATATTTTTACCATAAAAGCAAATAGTACGTTATTGGCATCTGGAGGCATAGGTTGTGTTTACGGGCATACAACAAACCCAGTAATTGCAACTGGAGACGGAATAGCTATGGCTTACAGAGCTAAAGCACGAATTAAAGACATGGAATTTGTACAGTTTCATCCAACGGCTTTATATGAAGCTAAGGGCGAATCTTCTTTTTTAATTTCTGAAGCGGTTAGAGGTTTTGGCGCTTATTTAAGAAATAAAAAAGGCTATCGGTTTATGCCTGATTATGATGAACGTGCCGAACTTGCTTCACGAGATATTGTATCACAAAGTATTGATAGTGAATTAAAAAAATCTGGAGAGCCGCATGTGTATTTAGATTGTACACATTTAGATATGGATGCTTTTATCAAACATTTTCCTAATATTTTCAACGAATGTTTAGAGCACCATATTGATATTAAAACCGATTGGATTCCAGTAGTACCAGCATCACATTATTTATGTGGTGGGATAGAAGTAAATAAGCAAGGAGAGACAACCGTCAATAATCTACATGCTTGTGGAGAATGTTCTAGAACAGGACTACACGGCGCAAACAGATTAGCTTCGAACTCTTTATTGGAGGCACTCGTATATGCACATAATATTTTCAAGAATCTATCTAAAAATAAAAATGAAACTTTAGATGTTGATATTCCTGAGTGGAATGATGAAGGTACCTCAATTCCTGAAGAGCATATTTTAATACAACATAACCTAAAACAATTACAAGCTTTAATGCGTGATTATGTAGGTATCGTTAGAAGTAATAAAAGACTAAAACGCGCCATTAAACATTTAGATTTAATTTATGAGGAAGTTGAAGATTTGTATCGAGAATCTAAAATAACCACTTCGCTTTGCGAACTGAGGAATATGATTAATGTAGCACACCTTATTATCAGACAATCTTTAGATAGAAAAGAAAATAAAGGTGGTTATTTTAATATTGATAATATAAAAAAAGGAAGCCTATAATATTATAAGCTTCCTTTACTAAGTTCAATTTTTCAGGCAAAAAAAGGTCTTATTTTCCTAGCATTAATAATTCACCACATACAATTTCTGTGATGTAGCGTTTGTTACCATCCTTATCATCATAGCTTCTTGAGGTTAGTTTACCTTCAATAGCAACTTCTTTTCCTTTGGTTACATATTTTTCAATTATTTGTGCTGTCTTTCCCCAGGCTATTACATTATGCCATTGGGTGTCCGTTACTTTTTCACCTTTATTATTTGTGTAGCTTTCGTTTGTAGCAATATTAAATTTTGCTAAAGTTTTTCCTGATTCTAGATTGATGATTTCAGGATCATTTCCTAAGTTACCAATCAACTGTACTTTGTTTCTAAGTGTGTTCATAATTTTAAATTTTATTCGTTAAACAGTTAATACTATCGAGTTCTTATGTTTCGACATTGCAAAGATGCGGCACTTGAAAAATTATAATCGGTTAGTAAGCATTTGTGTTCGTTTGTAAATAATTGTAGTCGTTTATATCGTTTTAATGTATTGTTATAATTGAATAGTTCAATTGTTAATTTTTCAAAATAAAATGCATATATTTATAAAAATTAGTAATTATGAATAAAGTTTGCTTAGAATGTGGCGAAAAATTAATTGGCAGAAGTGATAAAAAATTCTGTAGTGATTATTGCAGAAATGCCTATAACAACACCATAAATAAAGATTCTAAAAACCTGATTCGAAATATAAATAATCGATTAAGAAAGAATTGGAGAATTTTAGAAACCTTAAACCCAACACAGAAAACAAAAACCACAAGAACGAAACTTATTCAAAACGGTTTCGATTTTAATTATTTTACCAGTATTTACACCACCAAAGCAGGAACTATTTATTACTTTGTTTACGATCAAGGGTATTTACCTTTAGATGGCGATTTTTATGCTCTTGTAAAACGGGAGTAATTTTCTGTAACTTTTAAAGGTGTTAGGACACTAATAATTATCAACTAATATGAGTTAAACTAAAAAAAATGAGCACTCCCATTATTGTAATAATCGCTTTAAGTCTTTTTGCAGTAATCGCTTATTTGATTTACTATTACCTACCCAAAACAATTATTTTAAGACGATTAAAAAATTTACCCAGTCAACGTATTGGAAGTTTAAAAACAAACACCTATTCTAAAACAGAAGGAACCGCTTTAAATATTGAAGCGCCTTTAATTGCGCCTTTAAGCAAACGAAAATGTGTGTTTTACAAGATGAAGATTCAAAAAAAAGTAAGTTCAGGTAAAAATTCGCATTGGAAAACCATTGTTAACGAAGAGCATATTCAAGATTTTTTTATCGAGCAAATGGGCGAACGGATGGTTGTGCTTCCTACTAAAGAACCAAAAAATTATTACGATTATTTAGTAACAGATAAAAAAGCAAGCGTAAGTTTATTTAAGGAACTTACTCCAGAGTTTGAAGCGCTATTAAATTCTTATAATATAAAAACCGAAAATTTATTTGGGTTTAACAAGCAGCTCCGTTACACCGAAGCTATTGTTGAGGTTGGTGAGGAAATTACCGTGGCAGGTTATGTTAATTGGCAAAAGTTAGATAACCCGGTGAAAGATTATAGCTATTCCAGTATTGCAGCAATTACTTCAAAAGGGAAGGATAAAATTTTAATAACCGATAGTCCAGATGCCTTAAAACCAAAACATGGTCGTATTAAATAAGAAAAGCTTTTAGTTTTTAATCAACTAAAAGCTTTTCAATAAGTATATATTAGAGTTTAATCTATTTCCAGTTATGTCCTTTTAATTTCATGGCTGCTTTAAGAACGTCATTTTGGCTTATTTGCCCAATTAACTTTCCATTTTCAACTACAGGAAAACGACGTCTATGAGTTTTAACAAACATACTAGCGGCATCAAAAATATTCATGTTTTCGTCAATAGTGTCCACATCTTTTGTAAAATATTTCTCAATCGTCATATCTTGCATTGGCATGTTGTAATAACGACTTTCACTAATTTGTTTTATACAATCTGTTTCGGATATTATACCAATTAATTCGTGGTTTTCATTAACTACTGGACCACCAGAAATTCTGTTTTTTATTAATGATTGCATAACACTCTCGATAGTCTGATCGGCCGTAAAGGTTATTAAATCTCTAGTCATATAATCACTAACTGAAAAGGGAATGTCATTGGAATCATTACTTTGATTTCTTCTAGCTCCTTGAAAACTTTTTATTGCCATAGTTATAAATTTTAGTAATTTTAAATATACTTAATTTTTTTTGTTTTTCCTAAAATTATAGAATTATAGAAAAGTTGTAATAAACATCATATAATGTAGAATTGATAAAAAATAGTAATTGGCATATTTTTAATGGATTATGTGGTGTTTTTTTATAGTTTAGCGCAAAACAAAAAATTTAAAATAAAACTTGAATTATGAAAAAAGATAAAACAATACTAAAATTAATCATACTTGTAATAATAGTCATGTTTTATGGAAATGGTTATTCCCAAACGGACGAAACTATAGAAAGTGATAGCATAAGCAAGGCAAATAAAAACTTAAAATTTGGCTGTGGTTTTGGCTTAAACTTTGTTGGGGGAACAAATATTAGTGTATCTCCTAATTTAACGTATACGGTTAGCGATAAAATGGCATTTGGTGGAGGGCTTCAAGGGAGCTATACATCTATAAAAGATTTTCGAAATACAACTACTTTTGGGCTTAACCTATTAACAATGTATAAGCCAGTTAAAAAAATAGCCTTGTTGTTGGAGTTTGTAGAATTAAGAGTTTTAACAGAAACGGAAAACTTAGGTGTAAAAACCAAAAATAATTTTTGGGACACCGCTTTATTTTTGGGTGCCGGTTTTAATGTAACCAATAAAATATTAATTGGTGCAAAATACAATATGTTGTATGATGACAAGGAAAGTGTATATACAAGTGCTATAATTCCTTTTGTAAATATTACATTCTAAACTTACTCTAGATTAAATATAATGATATTATGGCTTTTCAATAGATCGGTTATCAAATTCAATTTTTTTATTCATTTGAAAACTTAAATTTGAAAACGCCACTAAAAACTCTTTTATATTTTCGAGTAATTCTTCCTTGCTGGTTGTTGTAAGGTTCGATAAACTTTCAAGCTTCAGTAGTTTCGTTTCTAAAACTAATAATCTAGATAGGATAGATTCGGAATTTAAGGCTGCAGGAATATTTTGTTTCAATTCTTTTATAAGTAATTGAATCACTTTTTCATTATCATTAAAATAGGAAAGGTCTCCTTTTTTCACGTTATCAATAATGGCATTCAATTGCTCATATTCAGCCCAATCTTTAATAGTTTCTTCAGTTTTAGGGTCTAAAATATATTCAACGTACTTCAGTCTGGAAACGTCTTGCTCAGTAATTTCTTGAGTTTTATTTTGTTCAACCTCATTTTCAGTAGTTGTATCCTCTTGAGTTTTTTTACAAGAAGTAAATAATAGAATAAAGCTTAAAACAATTAAAGGTTTAAAATACATGGTGGGCCATTTAAATTGATGCGATACAAATATATAGTAATCGTTTATTTTTTAATCGTTTTAATAAAAATCAAATATGGAATATTTCAATTTAAAAATACATTATTATCAATAAAAACTTATTATTTTTGAAGTATCCTTATAAAAAAGCTATTTAATGAGCTCAAAAATATTAATCATAGGCGCTTGCGGGCAAATTGGTTCAGAATTAACATATAGGCTTAGACGTTTATTTGGCGACAAAAATGTTGTGGCTAGCGATATTAATGCTAATAATTTAGAAATTTCTAAATCTGGTATTTTCGAGATTGTTGATGCGCAAGATTTTACAAGTGTAAAAAACTGTATAGAAAAACACCAAATAGACACCGTATATTTAATGGCCGCAATGTTAAGTGCCACAGGCGAAAAACACCCTGAAAAAGCATGGGATTTAAATACCGATTCGCTATTTCATGTATTAAATTTAGCAAAGGATAAAATTATTAAAAGAATATTTTGGCCATCAAGTATTGCCGTTTTTGGACCAACTACGCCAACAAAATATACGCCGCAATATACTACCATGGAGCCATCAACCGTTTATGGTATAACCAAACAAGTTGGCGAGCGGTGGTGCGAATACTATTTTAATAAATATGGAGTAGATGTGCGGAGCATTCGTTACCCCGGTATTATTAGCTGGAAAACATTACCTGGTGGTGGTACTACTGATTATGCCGTCGAGATATACCACGAAGCTATAAAAACAAACCAATACCAATGCTTTTTAAAAGCAGATACCGAATTGCCCATGATGTTTATGGACGACGCCATTAAAGCAACAATCGATATTATGATGGCCAAACCAAAGGATATTAAAATTAGGTCGTCGTATAATTTAGCAGCCATAAGCTTTACACCGCAAGAAGTTGCAGACTCAATAAAAAAACATATTCCAGAATTTGAAATTAGCTACGCACCAGATTTTAGGCAGGAAATAGCCAATAGCTGGCCAAAAAGTATTAACGATTCCTACGCGAGGCAAGACTGGAAATGGAAACACTCCTTTTTATTAGAGGATATTACTCAAGAAATGCTATTTCAGTTAGGTAAAAAATATAAAACTATTAAAAAAACATCGCAATAGTTGTATCTTTGAAACACCCAAATTAACCCTAAATCTTAATTATTATGCTTGAAAATTTTTGGTTTAATGTAGAGTATGGCATTAACCACGTGTTAGATATAAATGCCTACGACCACGTCCTATTCCTTATAGCCTTAACCGTTCCTTATGTATTTAAAGACTGGAAACGGGTGCTTTTACTCGTATCTATGTTTACTCTTGGGCACACACTGTCCTTAGTATTGGCAGCCTACAATGTAGTAACTGTAAATGCCACGGTGGTCGAGTTCCTAATACCAATTACTATTTTAGTAGTCGCACTTTTTAATGTATTTACCTCGGGTAAAGGAGCGCAGCGCGAAAAAATAGGTGTCATCTTTCTGTCCACGCTGTTTTTTGGATTAATACACGGTTTAGGTTTCGCTCGTGAATTCCATATGCTATTAAGCGATACAGATAATAAACTCGTTTTACTACTTGAATTTGCTTTAGGTATCGAACTCTCACAAGTAATCATCGTTTTTGTAGTGCTATTTTTAAGCTATATCGTGCAAACCATTTTCAGGTTTACTCGCCGCGATTGGATTATGGTAATATCTGCAATCGTAGTAGGATTAGTAATTCCCATGATTTTAAATAGCGACTTTTTAGCCTAGTTATTCAGTTTTTCATTTCTTTGAATAAGGAAATCTTTTTTATGGGATTTCCAAAAGGGTCGGGATTTCCTCTGCTATCCCCAACGTAGAAAGTAGCACTCAAGCCAAAATTTCATAAAACTTTAACGAAATGGCGTTGTAATTAAAATACGAAGCAACTATATTCGTTATAAAGTTTCGCGTTAAGGATAGTAGTGGAAATCCTTTTGCTTTTGCAAAAGATTGAAACAGATAGCCTGACCCGAATTGTTGTAAATTTCAAGTTTTAGTTTGAAACTTAAAATGAGGGGAACGCCCAAATAAATTAAAAAGTTAATGCCAAAAAAGAAACAGCTTAAGTACGATAAGGCTTATTTAAGAATTGCTCAAGAATGGGGAAAATTATCCTATTGTAAACGCAGGCAAGTAGGTGCTATAATTGTTAAGGATAGAATGATAATTTCAGACGGGTACAACGGAACGCCATCAGGTTTTGAGAATTTTTGTGAGGATGATGAAGGTTACACCAAATGGTATGTGCTGCATGCCGAGGCTAATGCCATTTTAAAGGTGGCAGCATCAACCCAATCGGCAAAAGGTGCAACGCTTTATATTACCATGTCGCCTTGTAAGGAATGCAGTAAATTAATTCATCAGGCTGGTGTAATAAAAGTGGTGTATAATGAAGCTTATAAAGACGATTCTGGATTGAAATTTTTGGAAAAAGCAGGAATAGTTTTAGAACATATTGAAGATTTGAAGGAATAATGGCAAATCAAAAAAAATATTTACCCCTTTTTTTAGGTGTTGCTATTGCGGCAGGTATTTTTATTGGCGGAAAGTTAGATTTTAACGACTCGTCCGATAGGCTGTTTTCTACAAATAGCAAAAAAGATAAACTCAACAGACTTATTGATTATATTGAATATGATTATGTAGATGATATTGATACCGATAGTATTGTTGATGTTACTGTAAATGGCATTTTAGAAAATCTAGATCCGCATTCGGTATATATTCCTAAAGCAGATATGGCACGTGTTGCCGAAGAAATGAAAGGCGATTTTGTGGGTATTGGCGTGAGTTTTTATACTTATAAAGATACCATTGCTGTTATTCGTTCTATTGAAAACGGGCCAAGTGCCAAAGCCGGAATTAAAGGTGGCGATAGAATTATTATGGCCGATGGCGATTCACTTTTTGGTAAAAACCTTGAGGATGGTGAGATTATAAAGAAACTAAAAGGTGATATAAACTCTAAAGTAAAGCTTAAAGTTTACCGACGTGGTGAGCCAAAACTATTGAATTTTACAGTAAAGCGTGGTGAAATACCAATTAAAAGTGTGGATGCTGCTTATATGCTAACTGAAAAATTAGGGTATATAAAAGTGAACAGGTTTGCTGAATCTACGTACAAAGAATTTAAAGCTGGGATTGCAAAGTTAAAAGGTTTGGGTGCCACAGAAATGGTCTTGGATTTACGAAATAATCCTGGTGGTTTTTTAGGCATTGCTGAGCAAATTGTTGATGAGTTTCTTGAAGATGATAAGCTTATTTTATTTACAAAGAACAAACGAGGCGATATTGAAGAAAGTTTTGCTACTAAAAAAGGGGACTTTGAAAACGGCAAAGTTTACGTTTTGATTGACGAGAACTCGGCTTCGGCAAGTGAAATTATTGCTGGAGCATTGCAGGATAATGACAAAGGCACCATTATTGGACGACGAAGCTATGGAAAGGGACTCGTGCAACGAGAAATGGATTTGGGCGATGGTAGTGCGGTGCGCTTAACGGTATCTCGATATTACACGCCAACAGGCCGGTCTATTCAGCGGCCTTATGAAAACGGGAATAAAGATTATTACGATGAGTACTTTGAGAGATTGAATAGCGGCGAGCTGCTAGATTCTGAAAATATTAAGGTGGATGATTCCTTAAAGTTTAAAACGCCAGGAGGAAAAATAGTTTACGGCGGTGGTGGTATAATTCCCGATGTTTTTGTGCCAATTGATAATAGCATGCAAAACGAAACCCTTTCATTTTTACTGCGCCGTGGGTATTTTGGAAATTTTGTTTTTGAGCAGTTGGAACAGGACAGACATTTATATGACGATTACAACAGACAAAATTTTATAGACTCCTTTAAGGTTGGTGATGATTTAGTTTTTGCTTTTCAGGATTATATAAACCTAAGAACCGAATCGAAAGTAACGTTTGTAGCCTATCATGATGAGGTGAAACAATATATTAAAGCCACCCTTGCCGACCAACTTTTTGGAATTGGTGCTTTTGAGGAAGTTTATAATCAACGCGATATAATGATCGATGAGGTTATTAAGTTGAGTGATTCTGGGGAGTGATTTGTCAAGCTAAACTAGTCTTCAATTTTATCATGCACCTTAACATCCTTCCCACCATTCCAAAGGGTTAAAATATCAGTAGCCACATGTGCACCACTTCCGGAAGCAATTGCAAATTGGCTCCGCCATCCTGCTAAAGTACCCGCAACATATAAGTTTTCTTCAATTAGGTGGTCAGTATTTTTTAACCAAATGCGATCTTTATCAATAGCAGCTCTCGGGTGTGGTTCAAGGTATTTGTCTAATCCTTTTATGATCATTAAATTGGTGTAGCCAACAGCGATAACCACTATTTTGGATTGGTAAGTATTTTTGTTTGTTCTAACCGAAAAATGAGTATTGTTTTTTGAAATCTCAAGAACTTTTTCATGGTCAATTTGTTCAACATGCGGATACAAATTTGAAAGTTGTTCTTTGCCGCTTTCTAAAATGGAAGCACCAGTAGTTCCAGAGGCTAATCCTAATACATTATTAAATAAGGCGGTTTGTAAGTGCGATGTTTTTTGATGTGTGATAATGCCTATGGATTTATTTTCAGCAAACGCTTTCTGCTTGGCAGAACCTAAAACCAAAGCACAAGACATGCCAGCTGCACCACCACCAATTATTAATGCATCGTACATTACTTGGTACCCTTTACTTTTTGCTCAATACGTTTTGAAGTTCTTAAAATAGCCATCATAACGAGAACACAAAGTGAAGCTACAATAGTTATTACAGCAATAATACTATCGCCTTCCAAAGGAGCTTTAAAATTAACTTGAGTAAAATTAAAAACGATTAAACCAAAGGCAATCACACTAAGAATTATGGTGAAAATTTTCATGTATTTTGAATTTTTAATGTACTAATTTAAGATAATCTTTTTTGCCAAATACTTAATATGGTTTTTAAATGACAGAAAATAAAGCTTTTATATTGTGTGCAAATAATTTTACTGCAATAGCAAGTAGCACAACTCCAAACACTTTTCGAATAATATTAATACCGTTTTTCCCAATTAAACGTTCAATTTTTGCAGAAGTTTTTAGGACAATATAAATAATAACAACGTTCAATAAAACGGCTACAATAATATTTTGTGTACTAAATTCTGCTCTTAATGATAGTAAAGTTGTTAAACTTCCTGGGCCAGCAATTAGTGGAAAAGCTAAAGGGAAAACAGCAGTAGTCATAGTGTCGTGTTCTTCCTGTTTATACAGAGTAATACCTAAAATCATTTCTAAAGCAATAAAAAACAGAATGAATGACCCAGCAACTGCAAATGAGTTAATGTCAATTCCAATAAGATTTAAAATGCTTTTTCCTAAAAACAGAAAAACAATTAAAATCACACCAGAAATAATGGAGGCTTTTTCACTTTGTATATGTCCGGCTTTTTTTCTTAAGTCAATAACAATAGGAATGTTACCAACAATATCTATAACAGCAAAAAGGATCATGAATGCTGTAAAAATTTCTTTAAAATTGAATTGCATTATTTTATATTTTTTTATTTTACTAATAGTTCCATTTTTTATGGACTTTTCATTTGCGATTATGTGAAATTCTAAAAATTTGACCCTTTTAAAATGGGATTCTTAATTTTTCGGCAAAAGTAGATTATTATCTTAATTAAATAAACCTAAAGTTTAACTATTTTTGTCGACTACAAGATAAATTTTTTTATGTTTCAAATAGGTAAAACCATTGTTTCTGAGGACATTATAGAAAAGGATTTTATGTGTAATCTATCAGCATGCAAAGGCGCATGTTGTGTTGATGGTGATGCAGGAGCGCCGCTTGATGCCGACGAAGCTAAAATTCTAAAAGATATTTACCCTAAAGTGAAGCCTTTTTTGCGTCAAGAAGGTATTGATGTTATAGAGGCTCAAGGTACATTTATTACTACTGAAGATGGCGAATTAGAAACACCACTAATTAACGGAGCAGATTGCGCCTATGTTATTTATGATCAGAAAAAAGTAGCACTTTGTGGTATTGAAGAAGCCTATAAT
>NZ_JBATHX010000066.1:0-5126 GCF_049667265.1 Algibacter sp.
GCAATCACATTACAGTTACCGTAAGACGAAGTAGAGGTAAAGACATTGATGCAGCCTGCGGACAATTAGCCAATAAAAGTTAAATAACTCTATACTAAAACCTATATTTGAATTTCTTTAAACCAGCCATTTGAAAGTAGTAGAACAAATAAAGCAACCCATAGCCTATGAAATGGAACTTTTTGAGCAAAAGTTCCAGCTTTCCATGTCAAGCAAAGTAGCTTTGTTAAACAGAATTACACATTATATTGTAAACCGAAAAGGCAAGCAAATGCGACCAATGTTTGTTTTTCTGGTGGCTAAAATGGTGTCTAATGGTGAAATTAGTGAGCGAACTTATAGAGGCGCATCGGTAATAGAATTGATTCACACAGCTACCTTAGTGCATGATGATGTGGTTGATGATAGTAATCGCCGGCGAGGTTTTTTCTCTGTAAACGCCCTTTGGAAAAATAAAATAGCCGTTTTAATTGGTGATTTTTTGCTATCAAAAGGTTTACTTCTGTCCATTGATAATAATGATTTCGATTTACTTAAAATTATTTCAATAGCAGTTCGCGAAATGAGTGAAGGCGAGTTACTTCAAATTGAAAAAGCCCGAAAATTAGATATTACTGAAGAGGTTTATTATGAAATTATTCGTCAAAAAACAGCAACTTTAATAGCGGCTTGTTGTAGTTTGGGTGCAGCCTCAGTAAAGCCAGATTCGGAGCATGTTGAAACCATGCGGAAATTTGGAGAGTTAATTGGTATGGCATTTCAAATAAAAGATGATTTATTTGATTATGGCGATGCCCAAATAGGGAAACCAACAGGTATTGATATTAAAGAGCAAAAAATGACATTGCCTTTGATTTATGTATTAAACCAGGCATCAAAAAAAGATAAAAAGTGGCTTATTAATTCCATTAAAAACCATAATAAAGACACCAAACGAGTTAAGGAAGTTATTGCTTTTGTAAAAAATAATGGCGGCTTAAATTATGCCATAACTAAGATGGAGGCATTTCAAGATGAAGCACTTCAATTACTAAAAACATATCCAGACTCTCAGTTTAAAAAGTCATTAGTCCTTATGGTTAATTATGTAATTGATAGAAAAAAATAACCTATTGTTGCTGTTGCTGTTGTTGCTGTCCTTGTTCCTGCTTCATTTCTACATTACGTTGATAACTATTGTTGTTGTCTAGAATAGTCGTGTTAAATTCAGGAATTGAAGCTTTTCTTTTTGTTGTATTTACGTCAACGCTAACTTCCATTTTTGCCTCACTATTACCTTTGTATACACCTTTAACTGGTGAGCAATCGTTATAATTTCGCCCTACTGCTAGTCTTACATGATTTTCATTTGCAATGGCATTATTTGTAGGGTCAATACCTAACCAACCATAATATGGAATGTAAACTTCAACCCATGCATGCGTCGCGCCAACACCTCGGGTAATGGCGTCATTAGGGCAAATATAGCCACTAACATATCGTGCAGGAATACCCAGTATTTTAATCATTATTAATAATACATTAGTGAAATCTTGACAAACACCTGCTTGTAATTTCCAAGCATCTTCAAGTGGCGTATTTACATCCGTAATACCAGGTTTGTATTCAAAATTATTATGTACATATTCACATAATTCTAACGCCGCTTTAAAAGGCGATTTTGTTTTAAGCATTCCATTTAAAATAATATCTTTAATATCCTGACTTCCCTTAAATGGTTTATGTTTTGTGTAATCTATAAGCTCTATAGTGTTTTGTATCCGTTTCAATTCTTCCCATTGAGAAGCAATATCAGCACTATCATCTGGAAATATTCTATCAGTAGTCGTAACCTCAATCTCTGATATTATATTTAATTCTGTATGCGGTTCAGTAATCATAAATGTGCCAACTCGATTATCGAAAAAATCAATAAAAGTTTCAATATAGGGGTTGTTAGTAACAGATATTAAATGCGAGGTTACTTTTTGGTAATCATCATTAATAGGATGCAGTCTTATAAGTGTAGCGCCATCAATAACGTTACTATTATAACTGTATTTTGTAATATGCTTAATATAAAATGTGGCCATGAGTTTTGTGAATCAATTATTTTGAGAAAAGTAAACGGCATTAATATTTAAAGAAATATTTCTAATATCTTCTTTAATATCATTAATGAAATTATCTAAACCTTGCGAGTTAATATTTTCAATAGTTGTGTATTTAATGGTGCTTTCTAACTTACCAAGTAAAAAGTCTATTTTGTTTTTTTCAAGTTCATTACTATCAATAAGTTGATTTATATGTTTGCTAAGTTTATTAATACAATAATATACAGACCTTGGAAATAATTTATCTTGGAAAACCATTTTAATTACATGTTCTTCATTGAAAGTAGATTTATGCGTTTTTAAATAAAGTTGATATCCTCCAATGGATAAAAGCAAGTTTTTCCAGTAGAAACTTTTTTCTAAACTATCAGAAGTATTCCCAATATCAGTAAGTTTAAGTGATGTAAAATCTGAAATAAGAATAACTCGTTCCAAAAATTTGCCAACATTCATAAAATAATAGGAAGTGCCACGCTCTTGAGTGATGTCTGAGGTTCCATAATAGATAAGGTGATGTTTTCTTAAATCTTCTAAAAAATGAACAGGATCTTCTTCTAGTTTCTTTGGTAAGTCCTTACTTGAAAGATACAAGTAATAATTATTAATACACAACCATAATTCTCTTGATATATGCTCCTGAACACTTCTTGCATTTTCGCGCGCTTTGGTAACTATGTTTAAAATTGAGTTTGAATTATCAGGATTTAGCACCATAAAATTAATACACTCTATGGGGTCTTCTGTGAAAAATTCATTATCGAACGGCGTGAATGTTTTCATGATTGGTGTCCAAGAAAACAATTCGGGAGAGTCTTGGTTTGCATAATAGTTTACTTTTAGCAAACTTAAAATGCCATTTCCACGTTCCATGTATCTATCTAACCAAATAAGATTATTTGCTACTCTACTTAACATATATTAATTGTTTTTTCATATTTATTCAATAACCCATGTGTCTTTACTTCCGCCACCTTGTGAACTGTTAACCACCAAAGACCCTTTTTTTAAGGCAACTCGAGTAAGTCCACCAGGACAAATATCTATACCATCTCTACCGGACAAGGCAAAGGGTCTTAAATCAATACATCGTGGAGATAATTTGCCATCAATATAACATGGTGCTGTGGATAGACGTAAAATAGGCTGAGCAATAAAATTTTCAGGCTTTTTTGCAACGTTTTCAAGATAATCTTTTATTTCTTCATCCGTAGCCTCATGTCCCATAAGCATACCGTAACCACCACTTCCATCGGTTTTTTTAATAACCATGTCTTTAATGTTTTTAGTTACATGCTCTAGCTCTTCAGGAATTCCTAATTGGAAGGTTTCAATATTTTTTAAAATAGGTTCTTCATTCAAATAATATTTTATCATATCTGGCACATAAATGTAAATAGCTTTATCATCGGCAATGCCAGTACCAGGAGCATTTACAATATTTACATTGCCTTTTCTATATGCAGCCATAATTCCAGCTACACCTAAAACACTTTTTGCATTAAATTCTAACGGATCTAAAAAATCGTCATCAACGCGGCGGTAAATAACATCTACTTGTTTTAAACCATTAGTGGTTTTCATGAATACAAAATGATTTTTAACAACCAAGTCACTACCTTCAACCAATTCAATACCCATTAACCTTGCTAATGTAGTATGTTCGTAATATGCTGAATTATAAATACCTGGTGTAAGTAAAACGATTTTCGGGTCGGTTTTGTCTGATAATTCTTTAAGCTTTTTGTATAACATATTCGGGTAATTGGATACCGAACGTACTTTGGTTTGAGGTAAAATTCCAGGGAATAATCGCTTAGAAATTTCTCTGTTTTCAAGCATATAACTCACTCCGGATGGTGTCCTTAAATTATCTTCAAGCACATAAAATTCGCCATCGTTGTTCCGAATTAAATCTACCCCTGAAATATGTACATAAACATCATGAGGTACTTTTACGCCTTTCATTTCACGTAAAAAATTTGGACAAGAATAAATTAATTCTCCTGGGATTATACCATCTTTAATAATAAATTGTTCATTGTAAATATCTTTAATGAACAGGTTTAAAGCTTTAAGACGTTGCTTTATACCCGTTTCAATTTTATTCCATTCTTTAGCAGTTAATATTCTTGGAACTATATCAAAAGGAAAAATCTTTTCAATACCTTCATTGTCATTATAAACGGTAAATGTAACCCCTTGACTCATAAATAATTGCTTAGATAAATCTTCTTTTTTTGTGAGTTTTTCAGGAGAAGTTTTTTCTAAATATTTTATAAATTCTTCGTATTGTAATCTAAACGAAGAACTCTCGTTATACATTTCGTCCCAAGTTTTTGGAAGTAGGTCATACGAAGAGAATAGATGCTTGTTGGTCATAAATAATCGTTTTTATAAATATAGGAATATTTTAAATGAATCCTAATAAATTAACCGTATGATTGAGGAAAATTCAATGATATTTAAATTTAATTAAAAATAATTTCAATTACTTTTAATTATGTTTAATAAAATGTGATTTTCATAATTATCCTAGTTTTTAGGTATCCATTTTTACATATACTATAAAACAAAATATTAGGCAACGTCTTTTGTATTTTTTCTGTCAATATAATTAGATAGCTAATGGAGGTCATTTTTAATAGCCTAATTTTTTAGACGTAGCTGCAGCAATTTTTGAATCGGCAGTACCATAGAATAGAATCCAGGTTTCATTAAAAATCACTAAACCTTCTCATAGTCTTTATCACCATGAATGAAATAACTTTCGGTTCTGTCTTTTTGTTTATAAGGTTTTACTTACACATCTTGATTGGTACAAAGGGAAAAATAGATAATTTACCAAAAACAATTAAATAAAGTATTAAATGTGTGGTATTTCAAGTTGCTTTCTATACTTAAAGTAGCCGTAAGTGTTTTAAATAGGTAGATTATGCGAAATAACAATTTTCAAAAAGTTTCATATTTATAAGCTGCAAGCATTTTATAACTTGAGTAATGGATTATTTTATCTTACTTTTACATACGCTAAAA
>NZ_JBATHX010000067.1:0-7281 GCF_049667265.1 Algibacter sp.
TTATCCCATCAAAATGGTTTAATAATTTAGGTTCTGAGTAACAAAACAACCCATTTGTTAAACCTAATTTTGAAATTGAGTTTAAAGCAAAATCGAAACTTTCATTTGTATTTAGTTGATTTTCAAATTTCAATAATTGAGAGGATAAAATAGCTCCTACAAAACTACTAACCAGCCATGTAGGGTATTTTATTTCTTTATTTACTTTAAGAAATGGTGAATCTTCAACATAGCCAATTTGTTCGGAAAGATATTGACCATCAGAAAATGAAAGCATCGTATTTTTAAGTTTAAAAGCACTTTTTATCACTTCAAAATTTATATTAGATTGAAGTGATTCATGACACCAAACTAAAATTCTATTCGGGTATTCGTTTGCTAATTTAAATAATGACATTATGGGGTTATCAACATGAAGATCTATCAACTGATTTGATTCTATATCAGTAATTTTTGTAACCTTTTCATCCTTATGTAGCAGAAGAATCATTTCTTTAGAATAGATTTATAATATTGAATATTAATATCTGCAATTTTATTGATATCAAAAAGCGATTCTACTTTCACTCTAGCTTCCTTCCCAATTTGACTACATAATGCTTCATCATTTAATAATTTAAGAATTTGATTGGCATAGTCATCAATTTTTGATGGGTGTACTAAATAGCCATTAATACCATTATCTATCAACTCTTGGGCCCAACCAATACTTGTGTTTACAACCGGTTTTTGCATGGCCATAGATTCGATAGTTACCATACCTAAAGTTTCAGCAAACGATGGATACGCACAAACATGGGCTTTTTTAATTTGGGCTCTCACATCTTCATAGGGGATTTTCCCTAAATAATCAACTTGTTTTATCGCTTCCGAAGAAAAAATTTGAGTCATTAATTTATAAGTTGAGGCTTCTCCTGTTTTAATATCAAACGAATCACCACCAATTAAGATTAATTTTGCCTCAGGATTTTCTTTATTAATTTTATTAAAAATCTGAGCCAATTCTAAAACACCCTTTTTTCTTATGATTGTGCCGATATATAAGATAACGTTTCTATCATAAATATTTGGGCTTGGGTTTTCAAAATGCTCTAATTGTAATCCATTATAAATCGTTTTAATTTTCGTTTTATTTAAACTAAAAATTTTTTGAGTTTCTATTCCGGCATAAGTTGTTGGTGTCGCATACCTTGAAGCTCTTTTTAAAGCTAATTTTTCAAACATAAAGTTTTTAAATTTTTGCTTTCTTCCTTCTAGTTTACAGAAATAGGCATCGCTACCATGAAAGCGAATTACCAAGGGGACCTTAAACTTCATAAAAGCCGTAATACCCGTCCAATCTGGTGCTTCTAGAATGTTAATTCCTTTTTCATTCACTATTTTATTGACATATTTTTGAATATGCTTTCTATAAAAATACCAAGTAAACAAACTGTATTTTTCTCTTTTTATAAGGTGAATTTCTACACCTTGGTCGTGAACGACAACTGTTTCATTTTGATGATAAACAAACACCGTAACATCAACTTCTTTTTTAACTAATGCCACCGCCAAGTTTTTTATGCTTGTAGCTATTCCTGCAGCAAATTTAACCTGTGGGTGTGGATATTCAGATGTTATAAAACCTACCTTCATTTTAAAATTGAATCTATGGTATTCCAAATAGTTTTCGAAGCTTCAGTTGGTGTTTTACCAACAACAATTTCATACCATTTTTTACATGTTTCTACATTTGATAATTTTCCATCTAAAATTTGCTTTATCAATCCTTCCAAATCATTTTTATCTGTACAAAATACTGCTGCTTCCTGAGTTGGCATGCTTCTAAAGTGCACATATTTATAATTCTGACCAATATCTCGAATGCCTTTTTTTAACTGAGGCTGTTCATAATTATAATATATACATGGCTTATCATGCGCTACAAAATCAAATACTGTTGATGAGCACACATTAGTAACAAACTCACTGTGTTCGCAAACATTATAAAGGTTTTTAAAGTCTTCTGGCGTTGGTAAAACTTGGTTCCATTGGCTTCCTACCTGTTTCCAAATGGGGTCAAGAACTTCAATAATATCTTTATTGGCTTCAATTACGGCATCATACCTTGGTGTAAAATCAACAGGACATTTTCTGTAAATAATGCCTAAATTTTCCCCTTTTTCATTTAAGCTCCTGACAGCGTTGGCTAAATCTTCTAAATAATATTGATCTAATGGAGAGGTTGTTTCATCGTCGCCAGAATAACAGATGTATTTTTTATTCACATCCAAACCGTACGCTTTAAAAAAAATTTCTCTTGATTCCTTTAATGAGGTATCATAATGAGGTTCAAACTGCGGTGTTCCAGTTACAAACACTTGATTTTCACTTACAAAAGGATAATATTGTAACACTTCCTGCTTCATCAAATCGCTCCAAACAAAATAATAATCGGTTTCAACTACTTGCATAGCCTTCGGCACGTTATCCCAAGAATACACAAATGCAACGGTTGGAATTCCTAAATCTTTCGCTGCTAATAAAGCACTTATAGATTGCGTTGAGCGCTGCGTAGTACAAAACACCATATCTGGTTTATGCGCTTCTAGCTGTGCTTTGCAATAGGTGTATTTGGTTGTTGAACGCTCCAATTGGTTAATTTTTGCTCGAAGTTTTACAACACCTTTTTCAGAAGAATATAATCCAATGAGCACTTTGATATATAAACTTTTAAAAGTATTCTTTAGACCTTTGTAATTGAAAGGGAATTTATAAGTTGGATAAACACTATCATTAAATTTATCTCTTGAAACGTTTAATTCAGCTCGTTTTCTAGCTCTTGAATATATTGATAACAAGGGATGTGCTGAATGGTCTTCTATCTTTACTTCTTTAAAGCCTAGATTATCTTTAAGTGAAAAAATAGTATTATTCCAATAGGTGATATCAAAACCCATATTCTCGCCAATATTTTTAAAATCTGTAAAGGCAAAATTTCTTAAACCAACACCATCAGGAAAAAAAACAAATACTTTTTTACTCATTTTTAAATTAACTTTTAAACGGACAAACGCTCATTAAACCTTCACATAAATTATCGATATCACCATTTTTAGGAAGATAAACATAACGTTTGAATAGGTCTTGCAATGCATCCATATTCATTTTCACATCCACACTTTTCGATTTATAATTTGGTATTTGTACGGATTCAAAATAGTCTTGATATTTGATATCATCGCCAAAAACATTATCTGAAAACTTTTGCCAAACAGCAGGAATTCCATAAGCATGCGCCACAATGACGCCGTGTAATGATGAAGAAACAATTTTTTCGCATTTTAAGAATTCATTTGTGGTGGCTTCAACATTATTTGTCATTAAATCAATCAATAAAATACCATCTTCATTTTTATAAAAATCTTTCACTTTTTTAAAATCGCTATAGTGTGGAATAATACCAATGGCATATTCTTTTTCTACTTTGGGGTGATAATATTTTGGGAGCAATAAAGCAGGATCGCCGTAAATTTCGGGCACGTTGTAACCCTGATTCAACAAGTGTTTTCTTGTTTGAGGACCTCTAACTGCTAAAAATTTTGCTTTTTCAATAGGGTATTCTATAGAAACTATTCCACTACCCCAAACAATGCATTTATGGTTTACATTTGATAAAATACTACCAATGGTCACATAAATTGGGCTAAAGAAATCGTAGAATGAAAATGTGGATGGCTTACTCCAAACAACTTTTTTTTTGGATATTTTCTCAACCAAATATTTACCCAATAGGTCGCCGTAATTTTCTTTGGCCTTCCCTTGCATCTTTATTTCATTCCACCAAAACAACCTGATTTTATTGGATGAAAACATGTTATCCTTTTTTGTTTTTCAATTTATCGCGCTGAACCTGTTCAATAGGTAAAATATCTTGATTTTTGAAGCGTAAAGCGTTATAAACGGCATTTACATCTCTTGATAATTTACGTAATCCCATAGGTTCTAATGATGCTGCATGATCTGTTCCTTTCCAGGTTCTATCAATCGTGTAATGACGCTCTATAATGTTGGCTCCTAAAGTAAAAGCAGCAACATCAACAGCTATTCCTAAATGATGACCAGAAAAACCAATGTGTTTCACGGCATCTCCATATTGCTCATTAAGAATATTAATATCTAAAAGGCAAACATCTTCAAACGGAACCGGATATCCAGAAGTACAATTATAAAGTACTAAATCTTTATTTCTATTTTTCTTTTTGAAAAAGTTGACTAAATCTTCAATTTCAGATTTGGTAGTCATTCCTGTTGAAATATGTATTTCGCCTTTATAATTATCACACAACCAAGCCAACATGTCGACATTATTATTACAAGCTGACGGAATTTTAATAAAGTCTGGATTAAGTGATGCTATTTCTTTTGCTGAAGTGACATCCCAAACAGAAGTTGAATAGGTAATACCAATTTCTTCACAATAGGATTTTAATTCTTGGTGCTGATTGACGTCAAACTCAAGATATTCTCTATGCGCGCCATAGGTTTCACCATAAGAATTAATAGGATTTGGATGCGGCTGATTATATTGATCTTCGGTTAAAAGTTCTCTATTATTACGCTTTTGAAATTTTACAGCATCCACATTGCAAAATATTTTAGCTACTTTAATTAGCTCCTTTGCAATTTCCATATCGCCTTTATGATTGCAACCAATTTCTGCAATAATGTATGGTTTTTTATACGTGTTCATAAATTAATTTAGGGCTTATTAAAATCTTTTATTATAATTCATTACAAATTCACAAGCTTCACGAATGGCACCTGCTCCTGAGTTTTTTGAGAGCACAACGTCGGCATGCAATTTCACAATATCAGTAGCATTATTTGGTGCTAACGACCAGCCCACGCTACAAATATTTGTAAGGTCGTTCACATCATCACCAACATAAGCGACATTGCTTAACGATATGCCTTCTTTATCAACAATACTTTTAAGTAAATTATATTTATCTTTTACTCCTAAAAACACATGTTCTAATTTTAATTTCTCCATGCGTTTAGCTACTAATTGCGAGTTTTCTGAAGTCATAATCATAATACTAACATCAAACTGTCTTAAAATTTCAAGCCCCATACCATCTCGCATATCAAAACTTTTGGTGTGCTCACCGTCTTTTGTATAAGTTATAGTGCCATCGGTAAAAACGCCATCAACATCTAAAACAATATGTGTGATTTTTTTAGATTTCTTAGCTCGTTTCTGTCTTTCAATGAGTAAACTTTCAACGGCTATCCAATCAGATTCGCTATCAATTTCCAAAAATGAATCTTCTGGCATCGTAATAACGGCTGTTTTATCGCCTATTCTATTTTTATGCGATTGTAATGCGTGTTTCGTTACGGCATAAACAGCTCCATTTTCAATTAACAGACCTTCAAAATCTTGACGTCTAGGTCTTTTTAACGGATTATAATTTAAAGGTTTCCCATTTTTATCCCATAAAAAACGATGGGTATTTACAACCGTTAAAGCAGAATCAAAACCATTATTTAATTCAGATAAACAAGCGTTAATATCTTCTTTTTTGGTAAAAGGTGATGTGGCTTGTAACAAACAAAATACATCAAAATTATAATCAATTGACTCACTATATTCGATCATAGCCGTTTCAGTTAATGCAGTATCCGTTGCACTTGATTTACTGCGGGTTATTGCTTTAACTTTATTGGTCCAATGATATTCCTTTTCAATAAAATCAATAATGGCTTCATCATCGGTATACACAATAACCTCATCTAGGTCAGAAAAAATGGCTTCACCTAAAACCCAAGTAAATAATGGCCTTCCAACCATTTTTCGTTTGTTTTTATTAGGAATACCTTTTGATCCTTTTCTTAGTGGAATAAAGCCAATTTTTTTCATTTAACTGATGTTATTTTTTAAGTGATTATGCTAAAATACAGTTTGTTTTTCAAAACCGTAAATTTAACTACTTCAATTAATAATTGTGTTATATTTTGAAATAACCTTTTCGGTAATTACAGGTCTATTTAATTTTGGTTTGACTTCAATTTGATTAAAATCAAAAGCATTATTTACCATGTTTTTATTGGTAATAGCCTCTGTAATTAACGCTTTAATTGATTCCACATCCTCACAGTTTTCAATTAACAAACCGTTTTTATTATGCTGAATAATTTCAGCTGTTGCACCACCAGGATTTGATTGTATTGGAAATGCTCCCATAATTATGGCTTCAAGTAATGTGTTGGGCATGCCATCAGAATTACTGTTACCAATGTAAATTAAGGCTTCACCCATAAGCTTAATGATTTCCATGTGAGGTAAAAATTCAGCCTTTGAAAACGTTTTTAAATCTAATTTACTTTTTAGATGGTTTTGGTTGATAAAATTCTCAACTTCTTTATCTATTCCAAAAATAACGATTGGAAATTCTCTTAACTTTTCATTTAAATCATTAATAGCTTTAAGCAATGAAATAGCTCTACCAGACCGGCCTTGATAGCCTTTTATTAGAATCGTTTTGCGTTGATTTACGGGTAAAATAAATTTATCATATTCGGATATTGAATACCCGCCTCCTCCTGGAAAAACACCCAATAATTCACCCTTGAAACCGTATTTTTTTGCCAATTTAACATCGCGTTTACAATCTGAAAACATATAATTTACGCGAGGTAAAACGTTTTTAATATTTTTTAAATACGCTGGTTTATGCTGAAAATAATACAAATCACTTCCCCAAGATGAATAAATCCATTTTACATTTGGATATTTTTGCATCACCTTTAAAATTGGTGAACATGAAATATACAGCACAAAACTATGAACCACATCTGGTTTAACCTCCAATAGCGTTTTTTCAAAAGCTTTAGCCGTATTATTTTCAATTAAAAAACTTAATTTATTATAAAGCCAAGCAGCATATTTTTTGATGAATGAACGGCCTTTCAAATTTGGAAACTTTTGCTTCCACCCTACAATTTGATGAACCCACGATAATTTTTCAGAATAGCCGCCATCACGCACATTAAACCAATAGACCTCATGCTCAGTATCTTTTAATTGCTCTGTCCACCTTTGAAAATGGATAGAATTCATGGACACCATTAGTATTTTCATGGGTTTGAAGTTATAATTTAATGATTAGGGATATCGTTTCTGATTGGGTATTAAAAGCATATTTATAGGGTGCATTTCTAAAATTCGTGATGATGGTTTCCAAAAGCATCCCATTTATAGTTTCCATATCTGAAAACGTTCTAACTTTTTTATTT
>NZ_JBATHX010000068.1:0-2005 GCF_049667265.1 Algibacter sp.
GTCAAAATAATACGAGTTATGCTATTTTCAATAATATTAGAAGATTAGCTATCCAACAGAACGGAAAAGTAACAGTTTTTGATACACTCGATAACCAAATAGGCGGAGTGGGGCAACAACAAGGCGGAAATTATTCTGTGTCGTTTACAAGTCAATATGGTAATGTAGATTTAGATACCTTACCAATTGTTTCAGGAGGACCAGAAGTGTCTAAACCTTTGCAAGAACAACAGCATGTTGATAATGCTGTAAATATTTCGCCACAGCCTGCTTTTGTAGAGCAAACTATAGAGCCTAATAAAATGGGAGTAAATAATACAGCTTTCGAGGAAGATATTTTTATTAAGATAGAAAAACTAGCAGCCTTAAAGGATAAATCTATTTTATCGGTTGAAGAGTTTGAAAGTAAAAAAGCAGAATTATTAAGTAGGTTATAATACTTTAGGAATTATATTAAAAGTTCAACAAGCTAGATGTTTATTTCGTTCGTTGGACTTTTTTTGTTTCTTTTACTTATTTATAACTGAACGTACTCAGATTTTGTTGGTTTAAAAAGATTGGAATTTTGTTTTAGAAATTTTGAAAGCTATTCCTTATGCCTATTTTTAGTTTTTTTTAAATATTATCAAAAGTTTAAGTAGTGGTATAAAAAAGCTAATTGAATTATTAGTATTACAATAAATTGACATTCAATTTTTGTTATTTGTTAAAATACACTAGAATTTATTTAAATAATCTAAATATAGCATATATCGTCATGGAATCACCTAATTTCGTATAAGTGTTTTAAACATTAATATATGTGGTTGACAGTAGGTTGCGAGTTATTATTTGAAATAGAAATATCTACGCCTTTTATTTTAATGTTGCGTCCTAGAAGTGGTGCAGAACAATGGTTGGCCCGAGATGAATTTAAAATAACACCAAATGTTCAGGTGGTAGAATTTACTGATGACTTTGGAAATCTTTGTCAGCAATTAACTGCTCCAGTAGGAAATTTTTCTATACAAACAAAAGCTGATGTTAAAACTTCTGAACATGTTGATGTAGGCTTTGGAGCTTGTTTTGTAGAAATACAAAATTTGCCACATAATGTACTCAGTTATTTATTACCAAGCCGCTATTGTGAGTCCGATAGATTTAGTGACTTGGCTTCTCAGATTACAGCAAATCAATTACCTGGTTACAACCAAGTAGCAGCTATTGAAACATGGCTGAACAATAACATTAGCTATATTCCTGGAAGTAGTGATTATCCAATTTCTGCCATTGAAGTTAATCAAAGGCAATCTGGAGTTTGCCGTGATTTAGCACATTTAGGTATTGCGTTATGCCGCAGTCTTAGTATTCCCGCGCGCATGGTGGTAGGTTATTTATATAATTTACAGCCAATGGACATGCATGCATGGTTTGAAGCCTATGTTGGCGGACGTTGGTATACCTTTGATGCTACACAGACAGGTCCAAAAGGAGGTTATGTAGTTATAGGTTATGGACATGATGCTGCTGGTGTTGCTGTGTTTAATCAATTTGGGCCTTCCGTTTATCCTACAAAACAAAAAGTTAGTGTGGAGTTGATTCAGGGAAATTTTTAGTATTATCTTTTTCCGGAACAGGATCGTATCCAGAAGCGCCCCATGGCGATGGAGTGTAAAGAAAATGTAGGGTGAACATTTTTAGAGAACAAGTGAGCTGAGGCGTAGGCATTTTTAGTTGTCTTCCTTTTCCGGAACTGGGTCATATCCGGAGCCGCCCCAAGGATGACAACTAAAAATACGCTTTATAGCCAACCAACCACCTTTAAATAATCCATGTTTTTGTAAAGCTTCTTTACTGTAATGTGAACACGTTGGATGGAATCTACAAGTAGCAGGAGTTAGTGGCGATATAAATGTTTGATACACTTTTATCAAAAACAAAAAAGGTGCTATGAGTAGTTTTTTAAACATTTTTTGCATTCCCTCAAAGGAGGGGATCTTTTCAAATTTAGTTGAAAATATTATAT
>NZ_JBATHX010000069.1:0-1909 GCF_049667265.1 Algibacter sp.
TATGATTCAGACTCCTACTTACAAGCGTTTACTAATTTGCTAAAATTAAAACCTAACGCTGTTATTATCGCTCCAAATTTCTACAATGAAACTAGGATATTGGTGGACAAATTAGAGGCGCTTAATATTCCATATCTTTTTATAAATATTGATATTGAAGGGTTTAAAAATTTAGCATTTGTTGGGCAAGATTCTTATATGGCAGGCTATATGGCTGGAAAATTAATGCATTTAAGCGTTCCTAAACCATCTGAATTTTTGATTATTCAAGCAAGTAAAAACATCACAAAAAACAATGCTGTTTCTAATAGAATTGAAGGTTTTAATGATTATTTCATGAAGAACAAGGTCCATTCTAAAACTCAAATATTAAAAATTGACAACTTAAATAACCCATCTGAAACTAAAGAAAAAATCAACTTATACTTAAAAGAACATAGCGACATTACTGGTGTTTTCGTACCTTCAAGTAGAATTCATTTAGTTGTGGATTATTTAGAAACTGAGCATTTAAACAAACTTGAATTAATAGGTTTTGATAATACACCACAAAATATTTCATGTTTACTTAACGACTCCGTTTCCTTTTTAATATCCCAAAAACCGTTTGATCAAGGTTATGAATCTGTTCGTCTTTTAGCTGAATATCTAATTAAAAATGACATCCAAAACAAAAAACTTTATATGCCTATTGATATTTTAACAAAGGAAAATGTTAAATATAATGAACGACATGAATTTATGCATTTGAAGGATGCTTAAAATTTTCAGAATTAAAAAGAATTAGAAATATTTAAAAAAAAGCATAAAAAAAGCTCAGTTAAACTGAGCTTTTTTAGTCGGGGTGGCAGGATTCGAACCTGCGACCTCCGCGTCCCAAACGCGGCGCGATAACCGGGCTACGCTACACCCCGATTTGGTTATCTTGTAACGGGATGCAAATATAGAATTTTCTTTTACATTTAAAATCATTTTTACAACTCTTTTTTATTAGCGGATGACAAAAATTTTAATTTTGGATTTGATGCTGTTTTATTTTTTTAAAAGCAATGAAGAAGAGGTGTTAAATGATATACCAAAACTTTAACCTGACAATTACTTTGACTGAAATGCGCGTCAGGACTGTCTGCCGGCAGGCAGGGTTAGCAGAGGAAAGCCCACAGCTCGCAGGTGCGAGGACTTGAAACGGATAGCCCGACCCTTTTCGGGTAACGCCCATAAATTTCTATTATGTGCCAAACTCTTTTTTACTATTTAAATTAATTTTCTCAATAAAAAAATTGCGGAAAATAAATCTTAAATTTGTTACGATAAAATAAAAATCAAAATTTATGCTCATTATAGGAATTGCCGGTGGTACAGGTTGCGGTAAAACGACGGTTGTTAACCAAATACTGAATGAACTTCCGGAGGGTGAAGTTGGCATAATATCTCAAGATTCTTATTATATGGATACCACGCACTTAGCATACGACGAGCGTGTAAAAATTAATTTTGACCATCCTAGATCTATAGATTTTGACTTACTAACCAAACATCTTGTAGATTTAAAAAATGGCAAACCAATTCATCAACCTGTTTACTCTTTTGTAAAGCATAACCGAACTGGAGACACCGTTTTAACACACCCCAGAAAAGTAATGATTGTTGAAGGTATTTTAATTTTAACAAACCCAGAATTAAGAGACATGTTTGATATTAAAATATTTGTGCATGCCGATAGTGACGAGCGTTTAATCAGACGATTAAAACGTGATATATCTGAAAGAGGAAGAGATTTAGATGAAGTTTTAAATCGCTATCAAACCACATTAAAACCAATGCATAATCAGTTTATAGAACCTATGAAAGAGTGTGCAGATATTATAATTCCTAACAACAAACACAATACCGTTGCCATAGATATAGT
>NZ_JBATHX010000070.1:0-3150 GCF_049667265.1 Algibacter sp.
GCTGGTTATGTAATTAGAAGAATTTTGCGTCGTGCCGTGCGATACGGATTCACATTTCTTGATAAAAAAGAACCATTTATTTACAGATTGGTTGAGGTATTGAGTAAGCAAATGGGAACGGCATTCCCTGAATTGAAAGCTCAAAAACACCTCATTGAAAATGTTATAAAAGAAGAAGAACAGTCGTTTTTACGCACCCTAGATCAAGGTTTAGTGTTGTTAAATAGAATTGTTGATGAAACAAAAGGAGATACGGTTTCAGGCGAAAAGGCTTTTGAACTTTATGATACGTATGGATTTCCAATTGATTTAACAGCATTAATTCTTTCTGAAAAGAACTTAAAACTCGATGAAAAAGGATTTAATGACCAATTGCAAAAACAAAAAAATAGATCAAGGGCTGCAAGTGAAATGTCTACGGATGATTGGACAATTCTTGATGATGATGCCGAAGAAGAATTTGTAGGTTATGATACGCTTGAAGCTCAAGTTAAAATAACCAGATACAGAAAAGTAACGTCTAAGAAAGATGGCGATATGTTTCAGTTGGTATTCAATTTAACACCTTTTTATCCTGAAGGTGGCGGACAAGTGGGAGATAAAGGCTATTTAGAAGATGCCCATGGCGATGTGGTTTATATTTTAGATACCAAAAAGGAAAGTAATGTCATTATCCATTTTGCTAAAAATTTACCAAAGCATATTAACGAGTCTTTTAAGGCAGTAGTTGATGCTAAACAGCGTTACAGAACAGAATGTAACCATACAGCAACACACTTATTGCATCAAGCATTGCGTGAAGTTTTAGGTACTCATGTTGAACAAAAAGGAAGTGCCGTTCATTCAAAAAACCTGCGTTTTGATTTTTCACATTTTTCAAAATTAACGGTTGAAGAATTGCGCGATATTGAAAACTTTGTCAATCGACGCATTGAAGGGAAATTGCCATTGGAAGAAAAGCGAAATATCCCAAAAGAAGAAGCCATTGAAGAAGGCGCTATGAGTTTATTTGGTGAAAAGTATGGTGATACTGTTCGTGCCATTCGATTCGGGAAATCTATTGAGCTTTGTGGCGGTACGCACGTAAAAAATACAGCTGATATTTGGCATTTTAAAATAGTATCAGAGGGTGCCGTTGCTGCGGGAATTAGAAGAATAGAAGCTATTACTAATGATGCCGTTAAAGATTTTTATTTTGAAAATAACAATGCTTATTTTGAAATGAAGGATTTACTTAATAATGCAAAAGAACCTGTAAAAGCACTTCAAAAACTACAGGATGAAAACACAAGTCTTAAAAAACAAATAGAAGGATTACTTTCCGATAAGGCAAAAAATATTAAGGGCGAACTTAAAAACGAGTTAGAGGAAATTAACGGTGTACAATTTTTAGCTAAGAAACTAGATTTAGATGCCGGCGGTTTAAAAGATGTCGCTTTTGAGTTAGGTGGTCAATTTGATAATCTATTTTTATTATTTGCTTCTGAAAAAGATGATAAAGCATTTTTAACTTGTTATGTCTCTAAAGAATTAGTTGCAAATAAAGGTTTAGACGCTGGAAAAGTAGTAAGAGAATTAGGTAAATATATCCATGGAGGAGGTGGTGGACAGCCTTTCTTTGCAACTGCTGGCGGTAGAAACCCTAGTGGAATTAAAAAGGCATTGGAGAGCGCAAAGAGATATCTAGTATAATGTAGTAATTATTAAAAACTGGAATAACTAGATTAGTAAGTGGATTATAGATTATTCATACAGCTTTTGCGTCTTAGCGCCTTTGCGCGAAAAAAAACCAACATGAAATTACAAACCAAAATACCATTAGAAAAGCAGTCTGAAGATCAAATAGACTATAGTTCTAATGTGGTTTTATTTGGTTCCTGTTTTTCAGAAAACATGGGGAAAAAGCTTGATTACTTCAAGTTTAAAAATATTCAAAACCCTTTCGGAATTTTATTTCATCCAAAGGCTATTGAGACTTTAATCTCAAACGCTCTTGAAAATAAACAATATTCAGAGGAAGACTTGTTTTTTCATAATGAACAATGGCATTGTTTTGATGCTCATTCGAAACTAAGCAATTCTTCAAAAGATAGCTTATTAGTTGAATTAAACAATCAAATTAATTTAACAGATTCAAACTTAAAAACGGCTTCTCATATTGTGATAACTTTTGGAACTGCTTGGGTTTATCGACATTTAAAAACAAATAAGATTGTTGCAAATTGCCATAAAATTCCGCAGAAGGAATTCAATAAAGAATTATTAACTGTTGAAGAAATTACAGATTCATTAAAAAACATACTTCAATTAATTCAAAAAATAAATTCTGATGTCACCATCATTTTTACAGTTTCTCCAGTTCGCCATTTAAAGGATGGATTTGTGGAAAATACCAAAAGTAAAGCGCATTTGTTTTCAGCAACACATGCTGTCATCAATAAGTCCCCTTCGGGGGTTGGAGGATTTTACTTCCCTTCCTATGAAATTATGATGGACGAACTCCGTGATTATCGTTTTTATAATGAAGATATGGTTCATCCCAGCCAAATGGCGGTCAATTATATTTGGGAAAGGTTTAAAACCGTATGGATATCAGATGATGCTTTCCATATATTAGATGAAATAGATACCATTCAAAAAGGACTTCAGCATAAACCATTTAATTCGCAATCGCAGGCGCATCAACAATTTCTTCAAAAATTAAAAGTGAAAGTTGAAAAGCTAAATGCGCAATACCCGCATATTGTCTTTTAGAGGTAGATTTATATCCTGCTTTTTTTAATAAAATAAACCTTTTGCACCTGTAAAAAATAATTATCACGCTTTATCTTTTTTAATAACGTTTTATCGAGAATATTAACATTGTATAAGTTTAAATATTAATTTTAAAATGCTATTAATCAGTTCATATTAAAAGACATCAATTGTAATATTCAGTAAAATGGTATTCCTTTGATGTTTTTTTTTGCTATAAAATAAACCGCTTCTGAAGCTTATTGTCTTAATTAATTTCTAAATTAGTACATGCGAAAAATTCTGTTTGGTGTCATAATAACTTTGGTTGTATTATTCACTTTTAAATATTGTGGTGATAAAAAAGAAGATAAAATTGTGCTTCAAGAAAGCTCAGCGCTCATACAAGAACAAATT
>NZ_JBATHX010000071.1:0-2591 GCF_049667265.1 Algibacter sp.
ATGCAAGGCTGATTGTTTTTAAATTCTTCAATAAATGGAAGCGAATTGTCAATACTAAGTTGATTGTAAACTCTATCAAAACGGGTGTCTCCGCTAATGGTAACGGCATTGTAGTTTATTGAATTAAGTAATGTTTTAGAGGTTTCGTTTTGAGTAAAAATATGTTCAAAAGCAAAAAGAGCCTCCTTCAACGGCTTTCCGTAAAATCTAAAATAGGATTGCCCCTTTCTAAATGCAGCCGAAATTAAAATGGCTCGAAGCTGTCTTCGTTTTAATTCATTTAAAAAATTTGGCCAAATATCATATTTTACAAAAACGGTAAGTTCAGGGTTTACAAGGTCTAAAAAACGTTTAGCATTTATTTTTGTATCTAAAGGAAGATAGATGACTACATCAGAAATCGGGTTGTTTTTTCTAATTTCATAACCTGAAGGAGAGAAAAAACTAAGTATGATTTTATGATTTTTATAGTGCTTTCGAAGTTCAGAAAATACAGGAAGTCCTTGTTCATATTCACCCAATGATGCACAATGAAACCATAGTGTTTTATCCGTTTTATTTATATTTTGATTTAAAACTTTAAAAGCATTTGCTCTACCAATAACACCTTTTTTAAGTTTATTGTTAAACAAAGCCCCGAATTTTAAAATCAGACTGGCAAGATATATTCCAATGTTATAAATAAAACGCAATTTTCATTCTTTTCGTGCTAAAATACATTTCTTTAAAATAAATTCATTGGTTAGAGTCAATCATTTTTGTAATTTTACTACTTGTTAGTCTACTTAGATTAACTTTAAAATATGCGTTTGTTGCTATTTTAATCATGACTACAATTTTTTTAGATGAAAAAAATCCAAATGGTCGACCTAAAAGGTCAGTATAATGATATAAAAGATATCGTTAACCCTTCTATTCAGGAAGTAATTGAAACTACAGCATTCATTAATGGTCCTAAGGTTCATGAATTTCAGAAAAACTTAGAAAATTACTTAGGTGTAAAACATGTTATTCCTTGTGCCAACGGTACAGATGCCTTGCAAATTGCCATGATGGGCTTGGGTTTAAAGCCTGGTGATGAAGTTATTACAGCCGATTTTACATTTGCTGCAACCGTAGAGGTTATTGCCTTGTTGCAATTAACACCGGTTTTAGTTGATGTTAATGAAGATGACTTTAACATTAATATTGAAGCTATAAAAAAAGCCATTACGCCAAAAACAAAGGCGATTGTTCCAGTCCATTTATTTGGACAATGTGCTAACATGGAAGCTATCATGGAAATTGCAAAGGCGCATAATTTATTTGTAATTGAGGATAATGCTCAGGCGATTGGCGCAAATTATAAATATAGTAATGGCACTAAAGTGAAAGCAGGAACCATTGGAAATGTTGGTGCGACCTCATTTTTTCCATCTAAAAACTTAGGTTGTTATGGCGATGGAGGTGCTATTTTTACTAATGATGATGATTTGGCTCATATTATAAGAGGCATAGTAAATCATGGTATGTACGAACGTTATCACCATGATGTTGTTGGTGTAAATTCCAGATTAGATAGTATTCAAGCGGCCGTTTTAGACGCCAAACTTCCACGTTTAGATGGTTATAATAAGGCGAGACAAGCTGCAGCAAGAAAATATAATGCAGCATTTAAATCTATTGTTAGTATTATAACACCCAAAACTGTAAATGGCTGTGATGGGGTTTGTGATACTTGTGATTGTCATGTATTTCATCAGTATACTTTACGAGTGAAAGGTGTTGATAGAGATGCTTTAGTGAAACATTTAAATGAAAAGGATATTCCTTGTGGCGTGTATTATCCAATTCCGCTTCATAAGCAAAAAGCATATTTGGATGAAAGATATAAGGAATCAGATTTTGGAGTAACCAATCAGCTAGTTAAAGATGTTATTTCCTTACCTATGCATACAGAATTAGATGACGAACAAATAGAATATATTGCATCAACAATTATAAAATTTATTAATGGATAAAATATTAGTTACAGGTGGCTTAGGGTTTATTGGGTCTCATACGGTTGTAGAATTACAAAACGAGGGCTATGAAGTTGTTATTATTGACGATTTATCAAATTCTTCTGAGAAGGTATTAGATGGTATTACAGCTATTACAGGTAAAACACCCATTTTTGAAAAATTAGATTTAAAAAACAGATCGGGTGTTGAAGCGTTTTTCGCAAAACATAATGATGTAAAAGGTGTGATTCATTTTGCAGCTAGTAAGGCTGTTGGCGAGAGTGTAAAAGAACCTTTGTTATACTATGAAAACAATATAACCACCTTGGTTTATATCCTAAAAGAATTGAAAAAATTACCATCGGCAGCATTTATTTTTAGTTCATCTTGTACGGTTTACGGTCAAGCTGATGAGTTGCCAATTACCGAAAATGCTCCAGTAAAAAAGGCGGAGTCGCCTTACGGAAATACGAAACAAATAGGTGAAGAAATAATTAGTGATACCTGTAAAGTTACACCAACTTTAAAAGCCATAGCATTGCGCTACTTTAACCCAATTGGTGCGCATGAGTCGGTTGAAATTGGTGAATTACCAATAGGTGTTCCTCA
>NZ_JBATHX010000072.1:0-9610 GCF_049667265.1 Algibacter sp.
AGACCCGATTTATTTGAAGGCAAGCACCACCCAAGAAAAGCTGTCGGGCATAAAAATATATTCTTTGACACGCTAGTTCACGATACTGGTGGATTAGAGTTATTGATTAGAAATCATGGCTCCAAACAAGTTATTATGGGACTTGATGATCCGTATCCTTTGGGCGAAATGGAAAGTGACAAACAATCATCTTACCCAGGGAAAATATTAGATTTGGCTGTTGAAAGGAACATTATTAATAAAACTGAATATGACGATATTTGGGAGCAAAACGTGATTCAATGGCTATGTGGTGATGATGAGTCGGCTAAGCAAAAATTAATAAACAGAATTTTAAGTTAATGCATTTTATACCTGATGAGTTAGATGATTATGTTGTTAAACATTCTGAGGATGAACCAGAATTATTACAACAATTAAACAGGGAAACCTACCAAAAAATTTTACAACCTAGAATGCTAAGTGGGCATTACCAAGGCAGAGTTTTAAGTATGATTTCGAAACTTGCTCGTCCTAAAAACATATTAGAAATTGGCACATACACCGGCTATTCTGCATTGTGTTTAGCTGAAGGTATGCAAAAAAATGGTGTACTACATACTATCGATATCAATGAAGAATTGATTGATTTTCAGCGTAAGTACTTTGAAAAATCAGGTTTAGGAAACCAGATTCATCAACATTTAGGCGATGCTCTGGATATTATTCCTGAACTCGACATTGGTTTTGATTTGGTTTTTATTGACGCTGATAAAGACAACTATGCAAACTATTTTAATATCATTATTGACAAACTTAATCCAGGCGGAATAATTCTATCTGATAATGTTTTATGGAGTGGCAAAATTCTAGACAAAACATTTAAAAAAGATGATACCTCAACACCTGCATTGATAGCCTATAATGCCATTTTAAAAAATGACAAACGGGTTGAAACTGTTGTTTTACCAATTAGGGATGGCTTAACAATAAGTCGGAAACTATAGTCAAATTACAACCTTATGAAACTTGTGCATTTAAAAGTGTTTTCTTCTTGCTGTTTTGGATGCAATCATTAATTGTTTGGAAGAACTCATAATTATCAAAAGGTTTTGTAATAACTTCATTATAACCAATTTCTAAATAATTTTGCTTCACCTCTTCAATATCTGCTGCCGTTAACGCTATAATTGGAATGTTTTTATTAAACTCTCTTATAATTTCCGTGGCTTCATTACCATCCATTATTGGCATATTAATGTCCATGAGAATCAAATCATATACTTTATTTTTTGCTTCATATAGTGCATCTTTACCATTTTCAACGATGGTACATTTATAATTCTGTTTTTCTAATAATTTTTTGGTAACAATCTGATTAATTTTATTATCCTCTGCTAATAGTATTCTACATTCATCATGAGGGTTTACTAAACTTTTAATTTTGTTTAAATTCTGTTCTTGTAATTGATTCTCTATTTGAATGTCAACTTTTTCAAAATCAATAGTAAAACTAAACTTAGTTCCTACACCTTCTTCACTTTCAAGCTTAATTTCACTATCAAATAATTCAATTAGCTTTTTTGTTATTGAAAGGCCAAGTCCAGTACCTTGATAGTTTATATTACTATCTTTAAGTTGCGAAAAATTATCAAAAACACTTTCAAATTTACCTTTAGGAATTCCAATTCCATTATCTTCAACTTCAAAACCAAGGCTTACTATGTCACCCTCTGTTTTCAATAATTTAACTCTTAAATCGATATTACCATTATTTGTAAATTTGATACTATTACCAACAAGATTTATTAAAACTTGAGATAACCTTACTTTATCACATTTAATTACTTCTGGAACATCATTATCTATTGAAACTTTTAAATGATTGTTTGTTTCTTGTAATTTATAATCAAAAGAATTTACAATATTTTCAAGTGTTGCATTCAAATTAACGGACGTGTGTTTTAATTCTATCTTATTGGATTCAATTTTACCAAATTGAAGAATATCATTTATTAAATTCAAAAGATAATCTCCTGAATGTTTTAATGATTTAATATACTTTTTATCTCGTGTACTTAAAGTGCTATTTTCTAATAATAGAGAAGTAATACCTACCACCCCATATAACGGTGTTCTTAATTCATGCGAAACATTTGAGATAAATTGAGTTTTTAATTCTGAAGATTTCAAAGCCTCATTTTTTGCGATTTCTAATTGTTTGTTTCTTAATTCTAATTTTGAACTCATTTTTTGCTTAGTAAAATAGCCAAAACATATAACCACCAATGAAATTAATAAAAGCAATAATGCTATAACAACTATAATATTTACTTTTTTGATTTTGTTTGCTATTTCAATTTGAAGTAGTCGTTCTGTATTAGCTTTCTCTGCATTATTCTTATAATCTTCGATAAGAAATTTAGAATTTATAATTAAATTTTGTCTTAATTTTTCCTCATTTAGAAACTTATCTTTATAACTATTGTGCTTTAATAAATTTAAAAAAGCATCCGCATTATTACCCGATTTTGCTAACGACAATGATAATTGTTTATAGACTTTACTTAAAAGCATATAATCAGGATCATTCACATTTTCTTCTAATAAATTAATGGCAATTTTAAATTTTGAATTAGCATTATTATAAAGCTCTTTATTAGTATAATAAGTACCATATATATAATTATAATAACTTTCTTTATTTGTGGTTACACCATTATTTTTAGTATAATCACCTGCTTTTAATAGATTCAAAAGTGCTTCTTCAAATTGCGCTGTACTAATGTAAAGTTCAGCAAGGTTTAACCTAATTTCAAATTCAACATTATTTAGAGGCCCTTCTTCAGATGATCTTTCCAAATTTTTAGTTGAAGTAAACTTTAAAGCGTCCATTAAATATTGTCGGGCTTTTACAAAGTTATTCTCTTCTCTATATAATTCGGCTAAATTTTTATTGACACTAGCAATTAGGAAGTTATCGTTAATTTGTTTTGCTCCCTTTAAAGATAAAAAATAGTACTCTTTTGCAGACTCATAATTTTCCATCAAATTATAAATATTTCCAATATTATAATTGGCGAACGCACTTCCATAAGTATCTTGGATAGAATCTGATAAGGTTTTGGCAATTATAAATTCTTTAAACGACTTTACAATTTCTTTATTTTTAAAAGAAACTAATGCGGAAGAGTTAATATTATCAATTTCCTTAATAATATCTCTATCATTATTACCAAAAGAAAAAATGGCAATAGATAGAAAACTAACAAGTAGGATTGCTTTCATGTTTTCAATAATTAGATTTGGGATTGGAAAGGTATTTAAAGAAGGCTACTACCTATAACAAACTCGTTAAAAAGCAAGAAAAATTGACTAATAGATGAACTACGTATCGGTGAATAGTTGAAAGGCTAAAATTTACGTTTTACGGAACCTGTAAAATCTTCTATATTATCTTTAACCTTATTGAGTTCTTTTTTTACATCTTTGGTGATGCTGGTATCAATACCATTTTTTTCGGCAGATTTGGTGATTTCACTTTTAATATCGTTGGTAGCGTCTTTAAGAGTGCGCATGCCTTTACCTAAACCACGAGCAATTTCTGGTAATTTATCGGCACCAAATACCATAACGGCAATAAATAGGATAAACGCTATTTCACCACCGCTAATAAATAAGAATGTTACTTGTTGTATCACAGTACAAATATAGTGAGTTGTTTTTATTTTACCATTTACTAGCTACATTATTAATATAAAAAAAGCCGATTCTTACAATCGGCTTTTTTTTAAAATAGGATATTACTAATTTTTTATTTTGTCTTTAAACTTTTCAAAACTATTAGCCTCATCTTTTTTAGGCCATGAATTATTTGAAGTATCAACATCGGCAGTTTCTTGGTCTGGATCAATTGTTATACTCGTTATAGCCTTATCAGTTCTAAATACTTTACTTACCTCTTTATCATTATATCTCCATATTTCAGCTGGGAACGTTTTTCTTTCAACAGTTCCGTCTTCATAAGCAATATCAATAATTATAGGCATTACTAATCCGCCTGGTTTTTCGAAAGTTACTTCGTAAAAATATTTTGGTGCCGATTTTAATTGTGCCTTTTCTGTTTCTGGCAAACTTGCTATATAGTCAGTTAAAAACGTAAAATCTGACACATTTTTAGCTTCCTCCGGAATCGTGTTATCTACACCTTCAGCATAAAATATTAATCTGTTTTTATATTCTTCTAAATCCATATTATACCTTTTGGCAGTTTCTCTTGCTGCATCATTAGGTTTATCAGATAAATAGAATTGTTTAACGCCTTTAACCCCTATATCTGTATAGTCTGTGGTGTAAAACCAACCTCTCCAGAACCAATCTAAATCCATGGCAGAGGCATCTTCCATCGTTCTAAAAAAGTCTTCAGGAGTTGGGTGTTTAAACATCCAACGCTGAGAATAAGTTCTAAACGCATAATCAAACAATTCTGGTCCCATAATAGTTTGTCTTAACATGTACAATCCTGCTGCTGGTTTAGTATAAGCATTTGGACCGAACTGATACACATAATCACCGTGGGACATAATTGGTGAAATATTACTTTGATCGCCTCCCATATAAGGTACAATGTCCTTTGGTAGGTTTCCTGTTATAAAATTCGGGTCGTAATCAAGTTCAGCTAAGGTTTCAACAAACGAGTTTAAACCTTCATCCATCCATGTCCATTGGCGCTCATCGCTATTTACAATCATTGGAAAAAAGTTATGACCAACCTCATGAGTTATTACTCCAATCATGCCTCTTTTTAATCTTTCAGAATATGTTCCATCTTCATTTGGACGTCCATAATTGAAACAAATCATTGGATATTCCATACCTTGTCTTTCAGAATGCACCGATATAGCTTTACTATATGGATAATCAAAAGTTAGTTTAGAATATTCTTCTAATGTATTTGCTACAACTCTTGTAGAATGCTCTTCCCATAACGGGTTACCTTCTTTTGGATAAAGCGAAATAGCCATTACAGCACGGCCATTAATATTTACTGCCATAGCATCCCATATATATTTTCTTGAAGATGCAAAAGCATAATCTCTAACATTATTAGCAATAAAATGCCATGTTTTTTGTTTAGTACTTCTAGTTTTTCCAGCTTCTACTGACTCTTCTTCTGTTACAATAAAAACAGGATCTTTAAAAGATTTTTCAGCTAATTTCAAACGCTTTTGATGCTCTTTTGATAACACATCTTTTGGGTTTTGCAATTCACCTGTAGCTTCTAAAATATGATCTGCCGGAACTGTTAACTTCACATCAAAATCACCAAATTCTAGTGCAAATTCACTACGTCCCCAAAACTGCATGTTTTGCCATCCTTCAACATTATCATACACACAAAGCCTTGGATAAAACTGTGCAATCGTATAATTGTTATTACCATCGGGGAAGGTTTCTAAACCAGAACGACCACCGTCAGCATTAATATCATTTATATTATAGTGCCATTTAATACCAAACTTAAAAATTTCGCCAGGAGCTAAAGGCTTAGGTAAATTAATGCGCATCATGGTGCGATTAATAAAATGAGACAAATCAGAACCATCGTCATTTTTCACATATTCGATATTAAATCCGCCATCAAAGCGTTCTTTCAAATTTGCTTTTGTGAATGATCCTGGTCCATTGAAAGCGGCATTAAAACTTTCTGGTGCCGCATCAGGAGTTTTAGAATCTTTAGCACGCATATTTTGATCTAACTGAATCCATAAATACTCCAAATGATCTTTAGAGTTATTATGATACGTTATTTTTTCATCACCAAAAATTTGATTTTTATCTTCATCCAAACGAATGTTCATCACATAATCTACCTGTTGTTGTGTGTAGGCATGACCTGGAGCACCTGAAGCCGTTCTAGTTTCATTTGGTGTTGCCAAAACGTCTTTCATTTGTCTGAATTTGTTCTGATCTGTATGACCTTGAGGTTTTTCTTTAGTTTGCTCCTGAGCAAAAACGCCAGAAAAAAGGAATACAAATGACAAGAACAGGTACGTGTGCTTTTTCATAGTTTATTAATTATATTAGAAAAAAAAGTGTTTTTCCTAACTTTCGTTAGAAGATTGTTATAAAATGTCGTCGAAAATACTAAATTACGTATTCAAATTTCATTTTTTTAGTTAAATTTTAACAAAGCATTAGGATTTCCTGAAGTAAGAATGAAACTCTTATTTTTCGAATTAATGTTTGTTTTTACAATATTCTGTTGGTCCTTTTGTAAATCAAATAAAACGGTATTTGAAATAAAAAAAGTTTCAATATGCTTTACATGCTCAACTTCAAGATAACACCTTACTATATCTCCCTCATATTCTTTACCAATAAAATTAAACGTAACATCTACATTATTAACCTGTAACTTAATTTTATCTTGTAAATACCTATTCATATAACTGTCAATTATTATTTCATCATCGTTAACATCAAGGACAATAGCTTCATCATAATTTGACTTTAAAGCACTTTCAAAATCGTCAATAAAAATTCTAGAAACAATTTGAAGCGATTCCTTATCCTCTATATAGTTTACCTGAGTAACACTTATATAATATTTATGTATAGCGGTAAATGCAAATAATGGAATTATAAATGCAATTATTAAATATTTAAAACGCTTCATTTTCATGATTTATAGGTTGAATAAAATAGTTCTTTTACAGCTAGTTCAAAAAGCATTCCAAGAATTATTATTTTTTAGAAGCGTTATAATTAGCCAAGTATTGTTTGTATTTCATTCTTAAAAAAATCAAGATTTTAAAATCTGTTTGATTTTCGCATATTTTAATAAAATTCTCGTCGTCTGCGCAGAAATAAAAAAAATCCATTTTTAATGCCTCATCGAGTGGATTTGAAGCGAAAAAATCTTTTGATAGCCTTGATTTTATACTTTGCATTAAAGTTTCTCTGGTTTCAATATCCACTCTTTTTTTTAGCATTTTAGTACGACCGCTAAGTCCATTTATTATTGGGTTTAATGGCACGCCACCAGCCAAAAGACCTAAAAGCATTTTAGGCTTAAAAATACCTGCTTCACTTAAACGTCGTTCACTCTGTGTTGCCGGTGTTCCTGTATAACCAGGAATACCCACATCGTAAAAATTAATGGGTGCTTTACCTTCTACATTCGTAATATCGGCCATCAAATCACCTGATAATAGCTTGCCAACAACAACCTCGTCCAACTCGTTTATCTGCTCGTCCAAGAATACAAAAACGGCCTTATTTTTAATAATATTTTCTGAAACAACTATTTCCTTTAGCTTGTATTGAATGGATGAAAACGATAAGATATCATTCAATTTTGCAGTAATACTAAAATGGCCTTCCTTATCTGTGATGGTAAAAACTTGAGCTGTTTTATTTATAACATGAATATTTTCAATATCAGAAGTACTTTCAACCCTGCCTAATATTTCTATGGATTGAGAAAACGTATTTTGACACCCGATAAAAAGGAACACCACCAAAAACCTCTTCATTTTTAGCATCCTGATGTTTTCAGATTGCCCATAAATAGGAAGTGCCAAGGAATCAAAAAGTATAACAAGTAATTCTCTACTCAAATGGGTTAAATTAGAGCGTAAAGAAAGGATATCAATTCTTAAAGAAAATGTAAATAGGCTTTAATGTTTTGTTAAAAGTAGGAATAGCAAAGGTTTTTAGTTTTTTTCATTTTTGAATTCAATACTTTTTTTATGTAAAAGTTCTAGAAAATCCATTTCCTTACCATAGTTAAGTAATGAGAAATCAAAATCGTCCCTTTCAACAAAATGAATAAACTCTTCCACGCGATGCTCAGGAATGTTAAAATTATCAACCAAAAATTCAGACCCGAAATAATGTTTAATGGCCTCAATAGGCACCTCAGGAACACCAGCTTTTTCGGTGTTTTTCACTTTCGATCTAAACAATGGCAATAATAATTGATCGACCACATTCACAATATTTAACCCATTAACCATAGGTAAATGTTGCCTATCAACAGTAACATTAGCGACCTCCGACTTATAATCCTTCTCAAAATCATATTCCTTACTATTTTTAACACCAAAGTATAAAGCATCTAACTGAGGTTTAAAAGGTTGCGTTTCCTCTAAATCGGTATTTAAATTTCCTGAAAGTCCTTTTGTAAAAACAATAACCTCATCTAGCTTATTAATCTCTTCAATTAAAAAGAGTTTCATTCTTTTGGAGTTCATTATCGCTTCATTAACCTTAAAACTAATATTTTGATATTGCAGGGCACTCACTTCAATATTATCATTTAGGCCTACTTTCAATTTAAACTCACCATTTTCGTCAGTAACCGTTCCTGTATTTGAAGACGTATTAAATATAGTTATTCCATAAATATCGCTACCTTCCACTATAATTTTACCTGAAACCTCAACCCTAGTATTTGTTTGAGCAAAACCATTTACAACATTTAAAAAAGCAAAAAGGAGAATCAAATTTTTCATAGTATTTTTATTTATTAAATTACTACTTTTATTCCAAATTTTAAAGAAAAAATTACAAAATATCGGGCGATATTATTTTTAGTTTCTATTTTCAAAAAAATTCATTTACTAATGCGAAACATTATTATTGCAAGCACCTCAACCATTCACGGCAGCGGATATTTAGAATACCTAATTGATGATTTAATAGCATTTTTTAAAAATACTAACACCATTATTTTCGTGCCCTATGCACGACCAAGTGGCATATCGCATGATGATTATACCAACATTGCAAAAAAAGCTTTTTCTAAAATTAACAAAAAAGTAAATGGCATACATGAATTTGAAAGCCCTATTGAAGCTATTAATAATGCGGAAGCCATTTTTGTTGGAGGCGGTAATACCTTTGTTTTAGCAAATCAAATACACAAAAACAACATCATGCAACCATTAAGGCAAGCTATACAAAGTGGCACGCCCTATTTGGGCACAAGCGCGGGCAGTAATATTTGCGGCTTAACTATAAAAACCACAAACGATATGCCCATTGTATATCCGCCAAATTTCAATGCCTTAGGCTTGGTGCCATTCAATATTAATCCGCATTATTTGGATCCAGGTCGCGATAGCAAACACAAAGGTGAAACCCGCGAAACCCGAATAAAAGAGTTCCATCATTTCAATACCCAACCTGTAATTGGCTTAAGAGAAGGCAGCTGGCTACATGTAAACAACAACTCTATAATTTTAAAAGGAAACCTAACGGCAAGGGTTTTCGAATATAACAAAGCGCCATACGAAGTGGCACCTAACAAAGAATTAAATCAATTAAAATAAAATAATTTGTGCGTCCCCTAAAAGGGCCGGGCTATCCGTTACAAGTCCTCGCACCTCCTGCGTCGGGCTGTGGGCTTTCCACTACTATCCCTCACGCGGTCAAACCAGCTAAAGTCAATTACTTTTTCCAACTAACACATATCCACATAAAAAAAGCCTCATATTTCTATGAGACTCTTTGAGCGGGAGACCAGGTTCGAACTGGCGACATTCAGCTTGGAAGGCTGACGCTCTACCAACTGAGCTACTCCCGCTTTTAAAGGAAATTCCAATCCCGAGTGTTCGGGAGAAAA
>NZ_JBATHX010000073.1:0-1621 GCF_049667265.1 Algibacter sp.
CATTTTCCAATAGTCTCTAAAAGTACAAAATTGATATTACCATGATTATTTTTCTTGTCATATTTTAGTAACTCAATAATGGCAGGATAATCTTCTTTATCAATTAAAACCTTATCGTAATAACTCAAAAATAATTTCTTTATTCTCATAGTGGTTTCCTTTGGTAACCCAGTTAACTCTGAAGAAATATAGCTAGCTAAAATCATTCCTATAACAATAGCTTCCCCATGAAGTAATGTTTTTTTGTTCGGATTACTCAGATAATAGGATTCTATAGCATGGCCAAGAGTATGACCGAAATTTAAAGTTTTTCGTAAGCCATTTTCAAAAGGATCTTCTTCAACAACGTTTCTTTTTATAATAACCGATTCATGAATTAATTCATCTAGGTCATCAAGAGATAATTTTGATAAATCTTGAAATTTATTCCAGTAACTTTCGCCAGTAATTAGCCCATGCTTAAGCATTTCAGCTAATCCAGAGCGCATTTGTTCTTTTGGCAATGTATCCAGAAACTTGGTGTCAATAAGAACCAAATCAGGATTACTTATAACGCCTATTTGATTTTTTAAATGTCCTAAATCTACACCAGTTTTACCACCAACTGAGGCATCAACCATGGATAATAGTGTAGTGGGTACGTTTATGAATGCAATGCCACGCTTAAATGTACAAGCCACAAAACCACCCAAATCTGTAATAACACCGCCACCAATATTAATCATTAAACTCTTTCTATCTGCATCAAGTTCAGAAAGTGTATTCCAAACACCAACACAGGTATCAATAGTTTTATTTATCTCACCAGATTCTATTTCAATTATTTCAATAGACTTATCCGTATCAAGATTTTCTAAAAATTTTGGAAGGCAATGTTCATGAGTATTTTCATCAACGAGAATAAAAATTTTAGAAAAATTATTTTCTTTAATATGTTGGTTTATAGAATTATAGCATTTGTCATTGAAATGAACCATACTATCATTTGCCTTAATAGAATCCATGAAATTTTTATTGTTTTTTAAGGTTGTGAAATTAAGGAGATTTTATATAAAATGATAACTTAGCTATAATTATCTTTATGCAAATTTTATTAATATGAATACAGATTTAATTTTTGATAATACAGAGATTGCATTTGCTTTAAAATCAGATTCTGAATTAGAACGTGCTTATTTCTTGTTTAAAATGATTTCCATAGAGCCTTTAGTTCGTATTGGAACGGCTGCTACTAATTTTGCCATTAAGGCTCATTTACCTATAGAAGGGCTGATTAGATCTACTGTTTTCGACCAATTTTGTGGTGGTGTAAATGAAGATGATTGTTTATCTGTAATTGATAATATGTATCAAAAAGGAGTAAGTTCTGTTTTAGATTATTCCGTTGAAGGTAAAGAAAGTGAAACAGAATTTGATAAAGCAAAAGATAAGGTTTTAAAAATTATAGATTTTGCTAAAGAAATAGATGCTATTCCTATTGCAGTTTTTAAACCATCTGGTTTTGGCCGTTTATTTCTTTATGAAAAAATTAGCAAAAAAAGCGAATTAACTAATATTGAAAATGAAGAATGGAACAGAGTTGTTAATAGGTTTGATGAAGTTTGTAAAAAAGCAAAAACGA
>NZ_JBATHX010000074.1:0-3056 GCF_049667265.1 Algibacter sp.
ATGGACATGAAAATACCTCACGGAAATTATTAGAAATACAGTATAAAAATAAAAGAAAAGTAACCAACCCAATTAGTTTTAAAAAGCCCTAGGTAACCCAATAAAAACCGCTAATTATGAAGCCAAAATTTATGTTAATTGATGATAGTATAATTGATTTATACATCAACGAAAAAAATATTGAAAAATTAGAAATAGATTCTGACGTTACGTCATATTCCAATGGAATATCTGCTTTGGAATTTTTCAAAAAATTAGATGACAAAAATAATAAGCAAAATGGAACCATTCCAGATATTATTTTGTTAGATATAAATATGCCAAAAATGAATGGATTTCAATTTTCAAATGCATTTAAGAAATTGGACATAGCTAAGGAAAAAAATATCCAAATATTTATGTTATCGGCATCAAATAATTCAAAATTTATAGCTGATGCTAAAAGTGGGAAGTATTGCCACGGGTTTATTGAAAAGCCATTAAATACTGCAAAACTAAACAGTATTTTGAAAACAATTAGGCCATATTTAAATGAGGATGATTTTAAAGGTAATGAAGTAAATCAAGAAGTTATTAGGTAACCAGGATAAATTTATACAAATGCTCAAGAAAAAATTAATTTGTATTGTTTTCATTTTACTCAACGGGATTTGCGGTTATTGCCAAATTGTTAACCAAGGAGTTTTTCATATTTCGGGTAATACAAAAGTGTGTTTTGACAATGAATTTACGAATGAAAAAGGTGGAGAATTTAGTAATAAAGGAAACCTATATTTAAAAAGTAATTTCGTAAATAATGGTTCAATAAATACTGATATGGGCTTGGTCTATTTTAAAACCTTACTAAACCCAGAAATTAAATTTTCAGCGGTATCTAATTCTGAAAGTTATTTTGAGTTATTTTCAATTGAAAAGAATAGATTAAAATATAAAGGGCAGGAAACTAGAATTTTTCTAATAGATGCCCTAATATCCAGTATAAACAATAATGTTTCAGATAATAAAACGACCTTTTTAATTAAAAAAAACAGTAACGTTTTTATTGAAACTGCATGTAGAAATCAATCAATTTCTAGTAAAGTTGAGCTCGCGTTCAATGATTACATTGAAATTTGGGAACAAAGACCTATTGGTGATGGCGCTCCTTCTGTAAACGAATTTTCCCTAATTATTAATAGCCATGGGATTTAGTGAGGCAAATCCCTGTAAAAGCATTCCATTATTACTTTAATAATTGGGATGCTTTTTTTTGTTTTTGAAAAGGATAAATTAAATAAATTAAAAAGGCTATCAGTAATTTTGTAAATTGCGTAGTCGAAAAAATTAGGTCTTTATAAAAAATGGTTACATTAAAACAATTAGCAAAAGAATTAAACGTCTCAATATCAACAGTTTCAAAAGCATTAAACAATAGCGAAGAAATTGGTCAAGATACTGTTCGACGCGTAAAAGAGCTTGCTGAATTGTATAATTACCGACCTAATAAGGTAGCATTAAGTTTAAAAAATAATAAAACGAGAACCATTGGTGTTATCATTCCAAACATCCTTAATCGGTTTTTGGCTAAAGTGCTTTTTGGTATTGAAAGAGAAGCCACTAAACAAGGTTATAACATTATAACTTGTATTTCAAATGAATCATTAGCAAAAGAAAAAGAGAGCCTGCAATTGTTGGCAAATGGAAGTGTTGATGGTTTTATATTATCCATTGCTGAAGAGTCTCAGAAAAATAATGAAGTCGCACATTTTAAAAGAACCATTGAACAAGGTTTACCAATAGTTATGTTTGATAGGGTGGCGCACGATGTGTTCTGTGATAAAGTAATTGTTGATGATTTTGATGCCACATACAATGCTACAAAAAGTTTAATTGCTGAAAAACGTAAATCAATAGCATTTATAAGTAATATAAATGATTTGAGTATTGGAAAGCTAAGAGAGCGCGGCTACAATAAAGCCCTTTTAGAAAGTGGGACTCATGAACCTTTATTATTAATGATTACCAAAGGTGAGGACCATACCCAAAAAATCATCGCTTTTTTAGAAAACAATAAACAGGTTGATGGCATTATTGCTGCAGATACCTTTTCAGGCATAATAGCTGTAAATGCTGCTGTACATTTGGGCTTAAAAGTTCCCAAAGATATATCTGTAATTGGATTTGCTAGTACATCGGAATCAAATCTATCCATTCCAAAACTTACTACAATTAGGCAACATGCAAATGATATTGGCGCAAATGCCGCTCAATTATTAATAAATAGGATCCAAAATAAAGGTTTGGACAAGGATGTGAAAACAAAAATTGTTAAAACGAGTTTGGTGAAAAATCAGTCGACCTTGTAATCTAAAACAGACAAAACAGAGTTGTTTTGCACTTCGTCGATAAAAAAAGGTGTAGTTCGTCGAATATTTTACTTTTTGTCGAAAAAATTATAGTTAAAACTACTTATTGCAATACTTTAGCCTTCCTTAGTTGAGCGACCCATTTTATTCCCTAAGTTCAACGAAGAAGAATTAATCCACTTTGACTTTTTTAAGTCATTTCCCTCATTAAAAAATATTATAGAGTCGTACTACATTTTGTGTATTCGATTTTAAGTTAATTATCCATTTTTTCCCTTAACTACGATTTTGTTTTCAAAGTCTTAGTTCAACAATTCTATTCCAAAAGAATAGGAAAAAATATGAAACCTTAAAATTTGAATACATATGAAAACCTTAAAAATTACTTTAATAGCAGCGTTATTTTTTGCTTCTTTAACATCTTGTACAAAACAAGATTTAAATGAAGGCGATATACAAACTGCTTCAGATACTGAATTACCTATTCCTTTTACAGGAGGTCAAGGACACGATTAAATTCTAAATCCTAAAATAGCTTGAGTCCCATATGATTTATTTCGTATGGGATTTTTTTATATAAGAAATGATTGTGTAAAAAATCGAAAAATTATAAATACATTTGAAATATTGCTAACGTACTTTATTTTAATTGAAATATAGAATTCTATACCTACTTTTGTTTTTTTGTTTACTTGGAACCCAAGCGCAAAC
>NZ_JBATHX010000075.1:0-3216 GCF_049667265.1 Algibacter sp.
CCATTAGTGGCGGTTGGTTTAAATGCTGGGTATGCAACAAATGTGGTTGCAGCACCATCTAGCACGAGTCCGTTTACAGTTAAACGTACTGCTTTTACGAATAAAGCTTTTGAGAATACTCAAATAAATACCGATGTAAAAATTGTTGGGGTTTCCAATAATGCATTCGGGTTAGTTGAAAATAGTGGTAGCGCTTCCGCGGAAGACTTCTCGCCTTCCATTCCAGAATTAGGCGTTAAAGTTGAATCGGTTGATAAAGCCACAGATAAAGTAACTATTGCTGATGCAGAAATTGTAGTGTCTGCTGGTCGAGGATTAAAAGGTCCTGAAAACTGGGGTATGATTGAAGAACTTGCCGATGTTTTAGGTGCAGCAACTGCATGCTCTAAACCAGTATCGGATTTAGGTTGGAGACCACATTCTGAACACGTAGGCCAAACAGGAAAACCTGTAGCTTCAAACTTATATATAGCCATTGGGATTTCTGGAGCCATTCAGCATTTAGCAGGCATTAACGCTTCAAAAGTAAAAGTTGTTATCAATACAGATCCTGAGGCACCGTTCTTTAAAGCTGCCGATTATGGAGTTGTTGGTGATGCTTTTCAAGTAGTTCCAGAACTTATTGAAAAATTAAAAGCATTTAAAGCACAACAATAAATTTTGTGTAATACTAAAGAACTGCTTAAATTAGCATTTTGACTTAATATGCCTCGCGCAGTTGGTAAAGTTCTAATTTAAGCAGTTCTTTGCGTTTTTATAAATTATGAGTTTAGTAAGATTAAATATAAAAGGCATATCCTATAGCCAAACGCAAAATGGCGCTTACGCGTTAATTTTAAACGAAGTGGATGGCGATCGTAAACTTCCAATTGTCATTGGTGCTTTCGAAGCGCAATCTATTGCCATAGCTTTAGAAAAGGAAATTAGCCCACCAAGACCATTAACCCACGATTTATTCAAAAATTTTGCTGATCGTTTTGATATTGTTGTAAAGCAAGTCATTATTCACAAACTAGTTGATGGCGTTTTTTACTCAAGTTTAATTTGCGAACGCGATAAAATTGAAGAAATAATTGATGCGAGAACAAGTGATGCCATAGCTTTGGCGCTTCGTTTTCAAGCACCTATATTTACATATAAAAACATTCTTGATAAAGCGGGTATTTACTTAAAAGTGAATCCGAAAAAGGAGGATGAAGAAGAGGATGCTCAGGATAGTGTTTTAATGGATGAGTTAGTTGCCAATGAATTGGAACCTAACGAACCTCGTGAAAATTTTAAAGGAAAATCTTTAGAAGAACTTCAAACATTACTTGAAGAAGCTGTTAATAATGAGGATTATGAAAAGGCTGCGCACATTCGTGATGAAATCTCAAAACGTGAATAACTCTTAATTTTTATTATGAAAAAACTGTTTTTGCTCCTTGCTGTTACTTTTTTATGTTTTACATCAACAATTTCAGCACAAGATTTAGAAAAAACAGACCCCACTAACATCAAAGAAATTGTTACCGAAACAGAAACTATACTAATAGATTCTACCAGTATTAATTTTTCTGAAACGGAAATCATAAACAATAACGGGGCTTCTGACGTTGTTCAAGAACCTAAAAGCAGTATCATTCCCAGTCAAGGATTCTCCATAAACAGCTTGTGGCGCGGTGTTCTTGGAATGATAACCTTAATATTTGTAGCCTTTCTTTTTAGTAGTAACAGAAAAGCTATTAATTGGAAAATTGTAGCCATAGGTTTAGCCTTTCAATTGCTTATTGCAATAGGTGTTTTAAAGGTTGAATTCATTAAAGTTATTTTTGAATTTATTGGTGGCTTGTTTGTAAGTGTATTAGATTTTACAAGAGCAGGAAGCAAATTCTTATTTGAAGGTTTGGTTGTAGATATGGACACTTTCGGATTCATTTTTGCCTTTCAAGTACTGCCAACTATTATATTCTTTTCTGCTTTAACCTCTGTACTTTTCTATTTAGGAATTATTCAAAAAATAGTAAAAGGCATGGCTTGGTTACTTTCAAAAACTTTAAAAATATCTGGCGCAGAAAGTTTAAGCGTTGCTGGAAACATCTTTTTAGGGCAAACCGAAGCACCCCTTTTAATAAAAGCCTATTTAGAAAAAATGAATAAGTCGGAAATGCTTCTAGTAATGATTGGTGGCATGGCAACCGTTGCAGGCGCAGTACTGGCGGCATATATTGGCTTTCTGGGTGGTGACGACCCTGCTTTAAGATTGTTTTATGCGAAACATTTATTAGCAGCCTCAGTAATGGCCGCACCAGGCGCCATTGTTATTTCAAAAATATTATATCCACAAACTGAAGAAGTAAACACAGATGTTTCTGTTTCTCAAGAAAAAATAGGTTCAAACTTTTTAGATGCTATTGCAAATGGAACTACGGAAGGTTTAAAACTTGCTGTTAATGTTGGTGCCATGCTTTTAGTATTTGTTGCTTTTATTGCTATGTTTAATGGCATTTTAGGTTGGGTTGGCGATATCTCTTCAATAAATAATTGGATAGCATCAAACACGAGTTACGAAAGCTTATCTCTTGAACTTATTTTAGGTTATGCCTTTGCACCACTTATGTGGCTAATAGGCGTGGCAACTGAAGATATGGCGCTTATGGGACAATTACTCGGAATTAAATTAGCTGCAAGCGAATTCATAGGCTATATCCAGTTAAGAGATTTAAAAGATGTTACAAATGCCATTCATCTTAACTACGAGAAATCTATAATTATGGCAACTTACATGCTATGCGGATTTGCAAATTTCGCATCTATCGGCATTCAAATAGGCGGAATTGGTTCGTTGGCTCCTGGGCAACGTAAAACACTTTCTAAATTTGGTATGAAAGCCTTAATCGGTGGTACCATTGCATCGTTAATTTCGGCTACTATCGCAGGCATGATAATTGGCTAGTGGCGAATCGCCACAGATAAATTATTTATTCTCAGAACGTAAAACTACGTTAATAACTTTCTTATAATTAATTATAGCATCACAACTCCCTTTTGATGCTTTTTTTTATTTTTAATCGCTGATAAATTTTGTCATGCTGAGATCAGTTGAAGCACATTATAGGAGAAGTTTAATTAAAAAAGATCCCCATTTTCATGGGGAATATTATGAAACAATATCACGACCTAGTAAAACACGTTTTAGAAAACGGAAACGAAAAAGGAGATAGAACAGGTACAGGC
>NZ_JBATHX010000076.1:0-2886 GCF_049667265.1 Algibacter sp.
GTCAAAATAACGTAAAGCGTTGCGTAAGGCTAGTTTTTTTTCTTCAGAAGAAAGTATGTTTTTCCGCTTAGGAGCATGATTAATGCTATGGTCATAAGGTTTTAAAAGCGGAAGTTTTTCAGGAATGCCTTCTAATAATTGTTCTTGAAATGTCATGTTTTGAATGTTTAGTTACTACTATTTTGATGCGCAAAACAATGTTAACTACGGATAGCGAATATCTACCCGATGGTAAGTATTCGCTACTTTAATTCTATATGTCAATAAATAGTTATCCAATTTTTATTTTTTAATCGCGTTGGTTGCTTTGTTATAGCCGTAAGGGCAATGCCTGCATCCACTCTCGCAACAATACCCGCGTTTTAAATGGTATTGTTCTGTAAAACAGCGATATCCTTCGGGTGTTAGGTAGAAATCGCCTTCTTCAATGGGGATTATTTTTTTCATCTGATGGTAAAAATTGTTTTAGAGGTCAGATGTCATTCACCAATAATAATAAAAATAGAAGTCATAATTATCATGAGGCTCATGTCATTTGTAACAAAGATAATGTAAATTCAAGGAATTATTTCTTGATGTTTTACGTCAGGATTTCCATAAATTGTCATTCCAAAAACTTGGAGAATCTTAAGAAAAGTCTTTTTGGTTTGATTTTTGAACAGGTTTTATTATGATTTTCATTTCTAAATATTTAGTTCCTAAAGGTTATACAGGCATGACCATATTTCCTTTTGTGTTTTTGAAATCGAAACATTTGAAAGACAATCAAGTGCTAATTAATCACGAGAAAATTCATTTAAAACAGCAATTAGAACTATTAATTATTCCATTTTATATCTTTTATGGTTTGGAATTTTTATTTCGATTAATTCAATATAAAAACTGGCAAAAAGCATACAGAAATATTTCATTTGAAAGAGAGGCTTACTTGAATCAAAATAATTTAGAATACCTTCAAAATCGTTCCATATGGCGTTTTTTGAAGTATCTTTGTAAGCATGAAATTTGAGTTCGAAAATACCGAAAATCAGCAGGTAAATCTTCCGAAAAATAAAGGTGTAGAATTATTTATAAAGCGCGAAGATAAACTCCATGCTTTTGTTTCTGGGAACAAATATAGAAAGCTAAAATACAATCTTCTACAGGCCGAAAAAGCAAGTTATAAAACATTGTTGACATTTGGTGGTGCGTTTTCAAACCATATTGCTGCTGTAGCTTCAGCGGGCAGTATCATTGGTTTTAATACTATTGGAGTGATTAGAGGGGATGAGCTTCAAAATAAAATAAAAAATAATCCAACCTTAAATTTTGCTAAAGAAAATGGGATGCAATTTAAATTTGTGTCTCGTGAAACTTATAGGAATAAAACTTCTGAAACTTTTTTAAAATCTTTGGAAGATGAATTTGGCGAATTTTACATGATTCCGGAAGGCGGAACAAATACTTTGGCAGTAAAAGGTTGCGAAGAGATTTTAACTGAAGCAGATGAGGAATTTGATTATATCTGTTGTGCTGTTGGAACAGGCGGAACCATTTCAGGACTAATAAATTGTTCAAAACCTAGTCAACAAGTTTTAGGTTTTCCTGCCCTAAAAGGCGACTTTTTAAAAGAAGATATTAGTAAATTTGCTACTCAAACCAATTGGAAATTAATTACCGACTATCATTTTGGTGGTTACGCTAAAATAAATGAAGAATTAGTGGCGTTTATTAATCGGTTTAAAGCTGATTTAAATGTGCCTCTAGATCCCGTTTATACAGGAAAAATGCTTTTCGGGATAATGGATTTAATTGAAAAGGATTTTTTTCCAAAAGGTTCGAAAATATTAGCAATTCACACAGGTGGTTTGCAAGGGATTCAAGGTATGAATGCCGTTTTAAAAAAGAAAAATTTACCCATAATTGTATAGTTAAATGAAACAAATATTATTATTGATTTGTGTTGTGAGTTTGGCATTTAGTTGTAAATCCAAAAAAGGGATTGTCACTAAAAGGACTAATAGCGAAACCAAACAAGTGGAAAAACAAAAAGAGGAAGCAAACACTTCCACAAAAGTATATGCCAATAACACCGAGCAATATATAGACACGCACAAAGCAACAGCACAAGAAGAAATGAGTTTGTATGGCATTCCTGCAAGTATCACCATTGCACAAGGTATTTTAGAATCGGGTTCTGGAAATGGGCGATTATCTGTTGAGGCTAACAATCATTTTGGAATTAAATGCCATGAATGGACGGGCCAAAGAATTTTTCATGATGATGATGAGGCGCAAGAATGTTTCAGGAAATATAAGGATGCTAAATATTCATTTAGAGATCATTCGTTGTTTTTAACTGAACGAAACCGGTATTCAAAACTTTTTGAATTAAAAAAGGAAGATTATAAAGGTTGGGCTAAGGGATTGAAAGCAGCGGGTTATGCAACCGATAAAAAATATCCGCATAAACTTATCAGTTTAATTGAACGCTATCAATTGTATCAGTTAGATAAAGAAGTGCTTGGTGATAGCTACTCGACTTTTGAAGACCCTTTAGAGCAAGGATTAACAACCTATACCGTAACTAAAGGCGATACATTATATTCAATTTCTAGAATGTATAAAATATCAGTTGAAGAACTTCAAAATTTAAATGGTTTAAACGATACGGCACTTAGTATAGGGCAGGAGTTAGTTGTAAAACCATCATCAAAAAATAATTAGTTTATATGATTTATAAAAGAAGCAGCGCATTATTTGCTGAAGCCGAAAAGGTAATTCCTGGAGGTGTAAACTCACCAGTAAGAGCCTTTAAAGGCGTTGGCGGAACACCTATTTTTGTTAAAGAAGCCAAAGGAGCGTATTTGTATGACGAAGATGGAAATCGTTTAATCGATTACATAA
>NZ_JBATHX010000077.1:0-2467 GCF_049667265.1 Algibacter sp.
GCTGACGGTGGTACAACTACTGAATCTAGAAACGTTGGCTACAATACTGCACAATATTATACGGTAGCAGTAGGACCAACTACAGCATTCCCTACTGGAGATCATTTTGCAGGTGGCTTACAAGATAATGGAACGCAATTAACTGAAAATGGCGATCCTGCTGGAGATTCTAATGCTACTGAAATTCAGGGAGGTGATGGTGCCTATACATACTTTGATCAAGATGGTACTGATAGATACGTTATTGCTAACTATGTTTACAATGACAACATAACGCTATATAGTTTTGACGGAGCTGATGTTTCAATTAATAGTGAAAGCTTAAGCAATGGTGCATTTATAAACCCTGGAGCTTTAGATTCTAATTTAGATATTCTATATACCAATTATTCTGCTGGTGGCGTTTACATTGTAAAAAGATACGCAGGAATCAAAGACGCAGGTACTTTAGTGAAAACAGATTTAATTAGTGAGGAGTTAACAACAACACCTACCGCGTTTACTGTTTCACCACATACAACAACGTCTTCAACACTTCTTGTCGGTACTGTATTAGGTGATGTGTTATTAGTAGAAAATGCAGATGGCGCAACACCAACATGGACTAATTTAGATGAAAATCGATTAGTTGGTAGTGTTTCTGATATTGAGTTTGGGCAATCGGAAAACGACATATTTGTTACCATGCATAATTATGGAGTAAACAATGTTTGGTATTCTAGTGATAAAGGGGTTACATGGCAAGCTAAAGATGGTAATTTACCAGATTTACCTGTAAAAACTATTTTACAAAACCCTTTAAATTTAGAGGAGGTAATTATTGGAACTGAACTTGGTGTTTGGTACACTAAAAATTTCTCGAATGCTAGCCCAACATGGAACACGTCTTACAACGGGATGAGTAATGTTAAAGTGTTAGATTTAGATTTAAGAAATGATAATATGGTATTTGCAGCAACACATGGTAGAGGTGTTTTCTCTGGAATGTTTACTGCAACTTCATTAAGTACGGCTGATAATGTATTTTCTTCTTCTAATTTAAGAATATACCCAACAGTATCAAACGGACATATTAAAATTGTTTCTAATGATTATATTGAAAACGCAAAATTGAACGTTTTCAGTATCACAGGAAAAAGAGTTTATTCTGGGAATTTAGATTTATCTAAAACAGAGAGTCAGCTAGATTTAACTGGCTTACAATCTGGTTTATACTTAATGAAATTCTCAAAAGATAATATCACAACTACACATAAAATTATGATAAAGTAACATTTATTAAAATTTTTAAAAGCCATCTAGAATTTATTTTAGATGGCTTTTTTTATTAATGACCAATTACAAAATAGTATAAGCTTTTAAATACAATCGTAATTTAATTATTAATACCTTTGCATCAATGGAAAACCAAACGCAAATATTCGGAATTAGAGCCATCATTGAAGCCATAAATGCTGGAGAAACTATTGATAAAGTATTTCTTCAAAAAGGTGAAAGAGGTGAGTTATTTGGTGAATTAGAATCCTTATTAAATAAAAATTCCATAAACAAATCTTACGTTCCAATTGAAAAGCTAAATAGACTAACTAAAAGTAACCACCAAGGTGCGGTTGCTCAAATATCGCCTATTGAGTTTCATGACATGGAAACTATGGTTATGAATGTCATTGAGTCTGGTAAAACGCCATTATTTCTTCTACTCGATCAATTGAGTGACGTGAGAAATTTTGGAGCTATTATTAGAACTGCCGAATGTACCGGTGTTCATGGTATTATTATTCAAAAAAATGGTAGTGCTCCAGTAAATGGAGATACCATTAAAACAAGTGCTGGTGCTGTTTTCAAAATCCCAATTTGCAAAGTTGACCATATAAAAGATGCTGTTTTTTACATGCAAGCTTCAGGGATAAAAGTGATAGCGGCTACTGAAAAAACAGACGATACCCTATATGATGTTTCATTTGTGGAACCTTGTGCCATAATTATGGGATCTGAAGGTAGAGGCATAAACCCTTCTACGCTAAAGGTTGTTGATGCTAAAGCGAAACTGCCTTTGCTTGGCGAAATCGAATCTTTAAATGTTTCTGTGGCGTGTGGCGCATTTTTATACGAAGTGGTAAGACAACGTCGCTAAATTGACGAATTCAGATTAACAATTTAGAAATTTTGATTACTCTTTAGGTGTATTATCTTTAAAGGTATATGTAATCATCGGTTGCTCCTCCTCCATTTCAGGCTCTACGGATTCAATAAAATTCCCGTTTTCATCAAAGTGCTTTAAAAACGGGTCATTATCTTCATTGTAATTATCGTGTTCCCAAACATACTTTTTAGGTTTCGCAATTTCTTTTCTAAAAATTAAAGCAAACAATAAACCTGTAATTAAACCTGCCATATGGCCTTCCCAAGAAATTCCTTTTTCAATAGGTAATGTATACCAAATCATGCTTCCGTATAGAAATATAAC
>NZ_JBATHX010000078.1:0-2166 GCF_049667265.1 Algibacter sp.
TACCATAAAACGCAGTACACAGCTTCAAAACATGTACAACCGCCAAATACTTCTTGCTAAAAAAATTGTTTCTGGTTTGCATGAAGATTTACAGTATGATTATAATTTGATGTTAGAAGATTTATAATCTTAAACTATTCTGATTAATAAACTATTTATTACTCTTTTTACAAGCCTTTATTTGAATGCTAAGCGCAATATTTTATCTTTGTTGGCTTAATACAATATTCATTTTATGAAAATTTCATACAATTGGTTAAAACAGTTTTTAAAAACAGATTGGACACCAGAACAAACTAGCGAATTACTTACCGATTTAGGGCTTGAAGTTGAAGGTTTAGAAACTTACCAATCTGTAAAAGGCGGTTTAGAAGGAGTTGTTGTTGGAGAAGTTTTAACTTGTGTTAAACACCCAAATGCAGACAAACTAAAAGTAACCACAGTTGATGTTGGTGGTGATGGACCATTACAAATTGTTTGTGGTGCTCCTAATGTGGCTGCAGGGCAAAAAGTACCAGTAGCAACTATCGGAACAACTTTATATACCGAAGAAGGCGAATCTTGGGTGATTAAAAAAGGTAAAATTAGAGGCGAAGAAAGCTTTGGAATGATTTGCGCTGAAGATGAATTAGGTTTAGGAAAATCTCATGATGGTATTTTAGTTTTTGATAATGATATTAAAGTTGGAACACTCGTTGCCGACCTTTTTGATATTGAAAACGACCAGGTTTTTGAAATTGGCTTAACACCAAATCGTGCAGATGCTATGAGCCACCTAGGAACTGCTCGCGATTTAAAGGCCGGATTGGTTCAAAAAGATATTAATTTAGAACTTATTACACCATCAATAAGCGCGTTTCATGTGGATAACCGCACTTTAAAAATTGATGTGGATGTTATAAATAAAGATTTAGCACCGCGCTATTGTGGTGTTACAATTTCTGGATTAAAAGTTACTGAGTCTCCTGCTTGGTTACAACATCGTTTAAAAGCTATTGGCTTAAGTCCTATAAATAATATTGTGGACGCTACTAATTATGTGTTACATGATTTAGGGCAGCCGTTGCATGCTTTTGATGCTATAAAAATTACTGGTAACAAAATTGAAGTTAAAACGCTAAAAGCTGGAACAAAATTTACCACTTTGGATGGTGTTGAACGCAAATTACACGAAGATGATTTAATGATTTGCGATGGTGAAAAACCAATGTGTATGGCTGGTGTTTTTGGAGGCATCAACTCTGGAGTAACAGAAAGCACGACAAGTATTTTCTTGGAAAGCGCCTATTTTAATCCGGTTAGTATTAGAAAATCTGCTAAACGTCATGCTTTAAATACGGATGCTTCATTTCGATTTGAGCGCGGTATTGATCCTAATATATGTGAATATGCTTTAAAACGTGCTGCATTATTAATTCAGGAGCTTGCTGGTGGCGAAATAACGAGTGATATCATTGATATTTATTCAAACAAAATAAAGGATTTTGAAGTGCGTTTAAGCTTTGAAAATGCTAGAAAACTAATTGGTGAAGAAATCCCTAAAGAAACTATAAAACAGATTCTAAGTTCGTTAGATATAAAAGTGAACAATGTTACTGAAACTGGCTTAGGGTTAACCGTTCCAGCTTACAGAAATGATGTTGAAAGAGAAGCCGATGTTATAGAAGAAATTCTTAGAGTTTATGGCTATAACAACATTAACACTACTGAAAAACTTAATGCTTCCATTTCCACAACAACACGTTTTGAAGATTATAAAATTCAGAATATCGTAGGAAACCAATTAGCATCACAAGGATTTTTTGAAATTCTTTCAAATTCCTTAACCACACCTAATTACATAGCTCTAAGTGAACAATTAAAAGAAGAACACAACATTACAATGCTTAATCCTTTAAGTAATGATTTGGCTGTTATGAGACAATCATTATTGTTTTCTGGTTTAGAAGCTGTGTCGTTTAATATTAATAGAAAACGTTCAGATTTAAAACTTTTTGAATTTGGAAAAACCTACCATGGTTTTGATGATAAACGTGAAGAGTTTAAGCATTTATCAGTTTTTATTACTGGTAACCAAACTTCTGAAAACTGGCATGAAACAAGCAAAAAGAGTGATTTCTTTTTAATGAAAGGCTTAATTATTTCAGTTCTTGAACGCTTAGGAAT